>JANTFM010000141.1 GCA_024763475.1 Acidobacteriota bacterium
CCCTTCCGAGACGATCGAAGAGACCATCGAGAGCCTCCTCGGTCACGTAACTCGCGAGATCGAGGGGGGGACGCTTGATCAGCGGTAGCTTGGATGCGCGATCCATGAGCTCGTCGAAGCGCCGCGTGGCGCCCACCGAGGCCAGCTGCTCCGACACCTTGGGCTGGAAAAGATCGGTGAGACGAGCGGAGGTCTTCGCGCGAAAGTAGTCTGTCGCTTCGTGGGAGCTGCCCCTCAGGATCGTGAGCGCATCCTCGAAGCTCATCTCCGAGATGGCATCCATGAAGACCGGCTTGGCCAGCGGCGCGGCCTGTTCAGCGGCGCGATTCATGCTGGTCTCGAAGTCGTCCACCAGCTTCCCGAGACCAATCGCTCTCAAGGCCTTGGCGATCTTCTCCACCTTGTGCGGAACACCGATGCGCAGCTGCGGATGGTCGAGATAGCCACCACTCGCTCCCAAGGCCTCTACGGTCCGCGCCGTCCCGACGCGCAGCGCCTCCCGCAGCGCGTCCGCTGGTGTCGAGCGGTCGCTCGGCGCCGAGACCGCGCTTTCCAGACCCTCGAGCAGCGGTGCGCAGCCCAGGGTCAAGAACGCCAAGGCGAGGACGACAAGGATCGTCCAGGAAAAAACACTTCGGCGAACCAACTGGCGCCGTCTTCTCTTCGAATTCATGTGTGCGCTCCTATGTTCCAGGATGGCGAACGTCTTGGCCTCGCCGGCGCACCATTGTATCGCCCGCGAAGGGAACGCAGGAGAGGGAATCTCTCCCCTGCCGACAATCGCGAGCCGGGAGTCTGCACGCTACGAAGACCGTGAGTCGAAGGGGTCACCCGCTTCCGCGATCCCCGCGCCTGGCGCGCCGCCGGCGCTGCGAATGGCAAGAACCCGCTCCCCGTCGCGATCCCGTGCCACCGCGCCATCGGATCGAAGGGTAGCCTGACCGGCTTCCAAGACCCTGGACACTACCGGAATCTCCGCGCAGCCAAGACCAGGGACCCGCGGGCATCGCTTTCTGGTTTCGAACGTGGGCGTCGCGGAGCGAAGGGTCGACGCTCGCAGCTCGCGAGGTGCATGCTGGATGAATCGCCCGTAAACTCCCGGGAATCCCATGGAGATCCTTGACATGTCTCGCCTGTTCTCACGCCGATTCTCACTCGTTCTCGCTCTCAGCCTGGCGCTTGCGGCCACCCTATCCCCTGTTCCTGCTGCTGAAGAGCTAGCTTGGGGCCATGACATCAGCGCTGCGCTCGAGGGAGCGAAACAGGCTGGCAAGCCTGTCCTGGTCGACATCTGGGCTGTCTGGTGCGTGCCCTGTGCGGAGATGGATCGCACGACCTATCGGGACCCGAAAGTACTGAAAGCCGTCGAGAACTTCATCCCGGTCAAGGTCGATGCCGATGTGCAGAAGATCTTCATCGAACGTTACCGAATCGACGCCTATCCAACGGTGCTCGTGCTCGATGGCGATGGCAACGAGATCACGCGCCTGATGGGTTTGGTCTCTCCCGATGACCTGCTCGACCTGCTCACGCGAACAAGCGATGGCTACGAGGATTACCTGAAAGCCGACGCAGATCGGAAGAACCCCGACTCGCGTGTCGTGCTCGCACGCTATTTCGCGAGTTCCGGCAACGCGGAAGAAGCCTGTGCGTGTTACTCCTCGGCGCTCAAGAAGATGAAGCATGCCGACGCCGCCAAGCGCGAGGGGATCCAACTCGAGATGGCCCGCTCCCTGGTCGATGCCGAGCATCTTCGCGCTGCCATCAAGTCCCTCCGGAAACTTAGCGAGTCGGGCACAAACGCCGACATCAGGAAGCGAGCACTCGAGGCTTGGATCGACGCCGAGCGAGCACGCGGACGAGACGAAGAGGCGGACGCCCTCCAAGCCCGCCTCGACACAGGCTCTCGGAGTTCCCACTAGTTCGGAGCCGCGCGTTCTCCCGCACGCCCGACCCCGTGCTGGATCCCGAGCCGAAGCTCCCTCTCGCGGCACGGACCGGTGGTCATTCGCAACAACGGGTTTCCCGACATCCGGAAGCTCCGAAGGCCAGATGGTCCAAAGACCGGTCAAAGTGACAGGCAGCCCAGCGCGCCTGCCGGAATGCGGACAGCCGCTTTCTCGTCTTCGCCGGGCTGTTGCCGTACGGGTTGGTCTGTATTTTCCTGATCTAGTCCGCGCTTCCAGCCCACCCAGCGGCACGAGTGTTGCGATAGCAGCTTGCGAGACACTCCGTACGCTTCAGGAGAACTGCATGAACTCGAAGACGCTCATCCGCCTCGCGCTCCTCTCTTCTGGCTTGGTCCTGCTCGCCCTCCTCGCCACAGGACACGCGCCCACCGAACAGGCTGCTGCCGCACCCGACACCGAGTGCACCATCGCCACCCAGGCACCGAGCACAGCGCAGCAACCTGCGGTTGACAGCTCGCCGGCACCGCGTTCCTGGGCGAGACCTGCGCGAGCGCCGCTCGTCCCGCGAGACACCCCAGATCTGACGGGCCAGATCGCGGATTCTGCTTCGGAGGCTCCGGACGCCGACGCCCCGCGAGCAGAACGCGCGTCATCGATCCCAGCGACTCCGGTGGGACCCCATGAGGGCCTCGCCTCACAGCAGGAGCCGGCAACCGACTCTTCCTCCAGACAGAAGATTGCGCCGGATCTGCAGCAGATCCTCGAGAAACTCGCCACAACGGACGACACGGATACCGGGATCGTTGACGTGGTCATGCAGCTCGACGCGAACGCAGTGGAACAGGTCAAGGCGCAGCTCTCTCCCTTCGGAGAGCTCGACATCCACCAGTTCTACGGCGGCGAGACGGTTTCGCTATCGCTGCCCTACCAGGCCGTTGAAGAGCTCGCGGGCCTATCCAGCGTTCGTCGCATCTCGCCGGACCGCGAAGTGCAGGCCCTGTTCGATATGCCCGACAACCTCGCGCAGATCCTGACGACCAGCACAGCGTCGCTCGCCGGCATGGACACTCTCTCGAGCGAGTCGGACACAGCGAAAGCGATGATCGGAAGCCAAGTCGGTATCGCGATCGTGGACTCCGGTATCTGGGTCGACCATGAAGCGTTCAAGGACGAGGATGGAGGCAGCCGTCTTCCCGTAACCGTTTCCACCGTCGGGGGCAGGCTCAAAGTCAACAGGAAGGCGTCTCGCAAGGACAATTTCGGCCATGGCACCCATGTCGCAAGCCTCGCCCTGGGCCGGGTTGAGGGTTCTTATGGATTCTCAGGAATCGCGACCGGGGCGGTCCCCATCAGCGTCAGAGTCCTCAACAACCGTGGCAAGGGAAGCGTCTCCGATGTCATCGCCGGCCTCGAGTGGATCCTGAACAACCGCGAGCGCTATGGGATCCGTGTCGTCAACCTCAGCCTGGGAGCACCGGTCGCAGAGTCCTATCGGGATGACCCCCTCTGCGAGGCGGTCGGCCGCCTGGTGAGAGCCGGGATCGTCGTGGTCGCGGCGGCTGGCAATCACGGCGAGGGCGAGAACGGTGAAGTCCTTTACGGTTCGATTCATTCCCCCGCGATTCATCCCCAGGTGATCGCGGTTGGGGCCGCTCACAACCGCTTCAACCCCAGCCCCTTCGAGTTCGATATCGCAGACTACAGTAGCCGCGGCCCAAGCTATGGCGACCGCTTTCTCAAACCGGACATCGTGGCCTCCGGCTCCCACATGCGCGGTGCCGGGAATCCTGAGAGCAACCTGCTCGCCGATCACGGCTTCCTCCATCTCGATGGCGAGGACAGCAGGACCTTCATGGAACTCAACGGCTCCTCGGTGGCGGCTCCCCTCGTCACGGGCACGATTGCGAGAATGTTACAGGCCAGACCAGAACTCACACCGAACCTGGTCAAGGCGATCCTGCAGTACACCGCGGTCCCCCTGCCGGATGCCAACATCCTCGAGCAAGGCGCAGGCATGCTCAACCAGACCGGCGCCCTCGAGCTAACCCTGGCTCTTCGTCCAGATCTCTCCACGCTCGAAAGCGGGGATCCCATGATCCTCGGAGACTTCCCCGAACCGAAGACCTCCGTCTTCGGCAGCTCCTACTACTGGTTCGGCGCTGTCTTCGCAGGGCACAGTCATCTCATGGCCGGTACCCGCCTGTTCTCGGCCTACCATGACTACTACGACGTCGGCGTCGAGTGGCGGGGGCGCGAAGTTTATCAGAACGGAATCCTCTGGGCCGACGGCGTCCTCTGGGCCGACGGCGTGCTGTGGGCCGATCGCGTCCTCTTAGGCGAGAACGGTGCCGCGAACGCGACAGACATCGTCTTTGGCGACGGCATCCTCTGGGCGGATGGGGAGATCCTCGATGAGCAACTCCCCGACAACGTCGGCATCCTCACCAACGGGATCCTCTGGGCCGATGGCGTGCTGTGGGCTGACGGCGTGCTCTGGGCGGATGGCGTCCTCTGGGCCGACGGTGTCCTCTGGGCCGATGGCGTCCTCTGGGCCGATGGCGTGCTGTGGGCCGACGGGGTGCTGTGGGCCGATGGCGTCCTCTGGGCCGACGGACAAGTCCTGGGCGACATGGTGATGCCCTCGGGTTACCTGGGCGCTCGCAATACGGCGCTCTTCGATGATGAGACCTTCTCCTGGGAGTTCTGACGGCAAGACCTGCTACATCCCTGGGTACCAGAACACGGACTTGCCCGTTGCCGTACGACCGGAGTACATCCCGCCACCGAGGGTTCCCCGGGCGCCGTAGGTTGAACCGTATCCGTGGGTGACGGAGTCCTGCTGCCGGGCAGCCTGCATCGCAGCGGCGAGATTCACAAGCGCGGCCCCACCTTCCGGACCCAGGTTGCCGAGCGCGTCAAGCCAGTAACGGCCTGGAATCGTCTGGCCGAAGATCTTCGCCAAAGCCTCCTTGTCGAGGGGGTGAAGTTCCCGGCCGTTGATGAAAATGTCGGTACCGCCCCCGGAAACGTCGGCCGGCATCGGACCAGGCAGGTCGAGGCCCGCGAAAAGAAATCCAGCGGTTGGTCCGCCCTCCACGCCCCACGCTCCGCAGGTCGCGCCGCGACACATCACGCCGATGCTACGCCGCTATTCCTCTCGCGGCGAGCGGGTTCTTTGCCGCTCCGTTGATCTGCTGTCAGGATGGGCCTGCCCATGAAATGCGAAGCGCCCGCACCAAGGACGATCCAGCGGTGACTTCGCGCCGCGCCTGGAGGGTTCATGAGAATTCGCACTGCCGCCGTTCTGCTTGTTGCCTGCCTCGGATTTGGCTGCTACCAGTCCGGTGGGTCGCTGTATTTCGACGCGCTCGAGAAGATCGGCGTGGAGAAGCGCGACCTGCTGATCAAGCGCGTGAGACGAGCCAAGCATGCGCAACAGGAAGCGCAGGAGCAGTTCCGCGACGCCCTCGAGGAGTTCCAGTCGGTCGTTTCCTACGAGGGGGGCGACCTGGAGGACAAGTACGAGAAGCTGCGATCCGAATACGTGGCGAGCGCGAAGAGGGCCGAGGAGGTCCACGACCGCATCTCGGGCATCAAGAAGGTTTCTGGCAAGCTCTTCGAGGAGTGGGAGCAGGAGCTGGGCAAGTACACGGACAAGGACATGCTGCGCATGAGTAGGAAGCAGCTCACGCAGACACGCTCCCGTAGCGCCGAACTGATCGCGACGATGGAACGCGCGGCCTCCCGGATGGACCCGGTACTCAAGAAACTCGAGGAACGTGTCCTCTTTCTCAAGCACAACCTCAATGCGCGGGCTCTCGGATCTCTCCAGCAGACCTCGAGCGCGCTCCAGGCCGATGTCGAGGCACTGATCAGCGAGATGGAGACGTCGATCGCCGAGGCAGACCGCTTCATCGAAGAGATGAAGCCCGAGTAATCTGGAGGACCCCGATCGTCGAACACCTGGCGTGCGGCAGCGATCGCCTTCTGCCGGCAAGAAGAGAACTGACCTAGCCTGGAGAACAGACTCCCTTGACAGAAGAGCTGAGCACAACACAAGTCCAACAACTCCACTTGCGATTGCAGTCCCTTCGAGAGGACCTGGACGCGTTGTTGGACACCAACCGGGAGGAGACCCAGCCGGTCGGTCTCGACCAACCCATCGGCCGTTTGACGAGGATCGACGCCATCGCGCAACAGAAGATGGCGCTGGCAAGCCGGGCCATGCAGCTCACCCGCTTGCGACTCATCGACGCCGCCCTCAAGTCTCATGCCGAAGGCGAGTATGGCATGTGCCGACTGTGCGGAAGCGACATCGGCTGGAGGCGCCTCGACGCCCGGCCAGAAACCCCCTTCTGCCTGGACTGCCAAGAGGATCTTGAGAGCGCCGAGCGTCCGTGAATCTGGCGCAGCTCCCCTCCGCACGATGGACGAGCGTGAGGGCATCGAGCGCAACCGGCCGCTTCATCCAGAGTCCTGCCCAGCGATCCCCGGTATTGCGCACGTCCACGACCGGCTCATACAGACGCCTCTCTGGCGATCCCCGCTGTTGCACACGTCCACGACCGGTTCATGCAGATGGCTCTCTGGCGATCGCCGGTGTTGCACACGGCAACGACCGGCTCATGCAGACGCCTCCCTATCGATCCCCGGTATTGCGGGCTCCGCCTTTGGCATGATGGCCAGGACTCGCAGCTTTGGTCTGGTGCGCACCACCCGGGCTGCTCGTGCGGGACGGGCTCTCGTCCGTAATCTCGATCTTTCCGGCGTCGACGAGCTTCTTCAACCCAGGATGATCGACGGCTTTCGGGGAGACCTGCCCGGTCTTTCCGGGACCGAGATGCAGGGTCTTGCCGCCCGGAAGCGGAACGCGCAGGGGCGCATGCGTCTTGTTGCTGATCGTCGGCATGGTGATCTCCTCTTCTCAATCGCAGGTAACGACCGCGTTTCCTTGTGCCTTCGCGTGGACCGACTCGTTCTCCTCCCGGTCCCAACTCGGTGCCCTACTATAGCGCCTTCGCCGAAGGCATCGCCTCCACGAGGCGTGAGATCGACGACCCATGCGTTGACAGGCCGGGGATCGGCAGCCGATCATGAGACGGAATCGATCCCTTCCAGTCCGTTCGTGGAGACTCACCTTGCAAGACCCCACGGCACGCAGCTCGCACGAGTCGACTGGCGAAGACACCATCGAAGCGTCCGCACTCTGCCTATCCGGCGGCGGGTATCGGGCGATGCTGTTTCACACGGGGACCATCTGGCGGCTGTATGAGACCGGCGTGCTGGAGAGCCTGGCTTGTATCTCCAGCGTCTCGGGAGGCTCGATCACCGCCACCGTTCTCGCCCTGGCCTGGGGCGATCTCAGCTTCGCTCCGGGGCAAGTCCGCACGGAACTCGTCCCCCGAGTCGTCAACCCAATACGCGATCTCGCCAGCCACACCCTTGATATTCCAGCAATTCTCACCGGAGCGCTGTTGCCGGGCCCCATCAGCAACCGGATCGCCCGCAGCTACCGCAAGAGACTATTTGGCCGGCACACGCTGCAGGACCTCCCGGACCAGCCCCGCTTCGTCATCAACGCAACCAACGTGCAGTCCGGTTCGCTCTGGAGCTTTCAGAAGTCGCTCATGCGGGACGATCGCGTGGGCGAGGTGCCTCATCCGGAGCTGTTGCTGGCCGACACCGTCGCGGCCTCGACGGCTTTTCCCCCCTTTCTTTCCCCCAAGATTCTGCGCCTCAACCCGAAGACCTATCGCAAAGCTTCGGGCAGTGACCTGAACTTCGAGCCCTACACCAACCGGGTGATGCTGTCGGACGGTGGCGTCTACGACAACCTGGGACTCGAGGTGGTTCAGCGATTCCGGACCGTACTCGTCAGCAATGCCGGAGGTCAGATGGCCGCGGAGGCGCGGCCCGCGAAGAACTGGATCGGGCACGCCGTGCGCGTCTCGAGCGTCGTCGAGAACCAGGTACGATCGCTGCGAAAGGAGCGGCTCCTCGACGAGTACATCGGCCAGCAGCGGAGCGGAGCCTACTGGAGCATCCGTGGCGACATCCGCGACTATCCGGTCGATGATGCGCTGCCCTGCCCCTACGATCGCACGCTGCGACTGGCGGAGACCCGGACCCGCCTGAAGAGACTCCCAGGCTTCAAGCAGGAGCAGCTGATCAACTGGGGTTACGCAATCTGTGACGCCGCGATTCGGCGCTTCCTCGATCCCGCGCTGCCGCCACCGCGTCAGTTTCCCTACCCCGATGCCGGCGTCTGATCCTGGCGCGGGTCGACCGCACGATCGCGCCGAGTCCTCGCCTGAGGGTTCGCGCAAGAGCAAGTATCCAGTTCTCGCGCCCAGTTTCGGGTCAGGTTTGGTTCGGGCGATTGAGCGAAACCGGAGGCGTGGCAGAGCGAGGTCGAGGGTTCCGCGATTGAGCCCGGGCCGAAGATGGCCCGGAGATGGGATGCGAGAATGGGTAGCTATTCTTTCGCGGGCCCTGATACCTGCTCCAGCCCAGCTTTGGTGGACAGCACTCTCGACAGCGGCTCCCTCGTTTCCTATCCTTGACCCGCTTCGGCGCTCGTGCCTGAGGCTCACCAGCCCGCCTTCCCATGCGACCTTTTTTCTTCGAGGTGCCTCCCCGTGTTCACTGCCCCCGACAGCCCCTTCCTCGTTCCCTTCGACGGCTCCTTCAAGCAGGCAGAGACGGCCACCTCCCCCCCGCCCGACGCCCCGGGCAAGAAGAAACTCAAGAAGCAACTCGAAGAGACCGTGGAGGAACTCGCCTCCCTGCAACGCACCCTCTACGCCGACGACCGCCACGCCATCTTGCTTGTCTTCCAGGGAATGGACGCCGCAGGGAAGGACGGCACCATTCGGTCGATTCTCAGCGGGGTCAATCCGGCGGGATGCCAGGTCTATTCCTTCAAGCAGCCGTCGCAACGGGAGCGGGACCATGATTTCCTCTGGCGCACGGCCTGCCGCCTTCCACAGCGGGGCCGGATCGGCGTGTTCAACCGCAGCTACTACGAGGAGGTTCTCGTGGTGCGCGTCCACCCGGAATACCTCGACGGCCAGCAGCTCCCGCTCGATGCGGACAGGAACAGCATCTGGCGCGATCGCTACACCTCGATCGTCACCCACGAGGAACACCTGGCGCGCAACGGGACCGTGATCCTGAAGTTCTGGCTCAACGTGTCCCACGAAGAACAGCGCCAGCGCTTCCTCGCCCGTCTCGACGACCCGGCCAAGAACTGGAAGTTCTCCAGCGGCGACGTGACGGAGCGCGGCTTCTGGCCCCAGTACATGAGCGCGTTCGAAGAGGCACTCGCGGCCACCTCGCGCCCCTGGGCCCCCTGGTACGCCATCCCGGCTGACAACAAAGCGTACATGCGCACCTCTGTGGCCAAACTCGTCAAACGCGCCCTGCACTCACTGAAGCTGCAGTACCCACCCGTGAACGCGAAGGAAAAGAAGCGCTTCCAGGAGATGCGAGCGCTACTCACCTAACGCGGACACGTGAACACGGCGCATGGGGGGTTTTTGGCGCGCCGTAGTCGCGAGCTCCCGCGGCTCGCTGCTCACACAGCTGAGGTCCCGCAACTCGCTGTTCACACAGCTGAGCTCCCGCGGCTCGCTGCTCGCACAGCTGAGGTCCCGCAACTCGCTGTTCACACAGCT
>JANTFM010000142.1 GCA_024763475.1 Acidobacteriota bacterium
GGTGCAAGTTCGCGAAGAGGTGACAGGGTTCCAGCCACCTTGGTTCGGTGCCTGGCACCGAACTCGTGGCTCCGAACTCGAACTGGCGAACTTGAAACGGTGCAAGTTAGCGAAGAGGTGACAGGGTTCCAGCCACCTTGTTGAACGGTCTTAGCCCCCTGTTTCCGTAACTCAGGCTTCGAGTTGCAGAGAGTGGGGGCTGGTGTTTTCTTGGTCGAGGATAGCGGTTGGAGGGGCCGTGCGGTGGTGTCGTGTCTTCGCTCGTGGGTCTACGGTGTTTGATTTCATCGAACACGTCGACCGAACGCAGGTCTTAGATCTCATCGAGCACGTCGAGAGAACGCAGGTCCTATATCGCATCGAGCATTTCATGGATCGCGCCTTCGATGCCGAAGAAGACGGAGCGGGCGATGATCGAGTGACCGATGTTGAGTTCGTAGACCTCGGGGACGTCGGAGATCGCCTGCACGTTGCGGACGGTCAGGCCGTGTCCGGCGGCGACCGCGAGGCCTAGTTCGCTCGCGTAGGCGGCGGCGACGACAAAGGCGTCGAAGGCCGCGGCGAGGGCGCGGTCACTTCTTGCGACGGCGTAGGCGTTCGTGTTGAGCTCGACCGTGCCGACCTTCAGCTCTGCGGCGGCTTCGATCTGACGCAGGTTTGGGTCGATGAAGAGGCTCACATCGATTTTCGACCGCCTCAGCGCCTTGATGTGGGGCGCGAGCTTCTTCTTGAGGCGGGCGGCGTCGATGCCACCCTCGGTCGTGACTTCTCCCGCACGCTCGGGGACGAGGGTGACCAAGTCCGGGCGCACGCTCCGGGCGATCTTCAACATCTTGGAGGTTGCCGCCATCTCGACGTTGAGGTGGGTCGTGACGACCTGGCGCAGACGCTCGAGATCCTTGAGCTGGATGTGCCGCCGGTCTGCGCGAATGTGGCAGGTGATGCCATCGGCGCCGGCAAGTTCCGCGAGAACCGCGGCGGCGACAGGGTCCGGCTCGCTGGCTTTGCGGGCCTGACGGATTGTTGCGACGTGGTCTATGTTGACGGAAAGACGGGTCATGGCGGCCTCCTGTGCCAGGCGGGATGTTGTTCCTAGAGCCCGATCTCCTGCTCGAAGAGATCGATGAGTTCGCCCACGAGCTGTTCGACGAGTGCCGCGTCGGCACCCTCGATCATCACGCGGGCCTTGGGTTCTGTGCCGGAGTAGCGCACAACGACGCGACCTTCTCCGGCCATGCGTTCCTCGGCGCGGCTCACGGCCGGACCGAGAACGGGATGGTCTTCGATCCTCGGTTTGGACGAGACCTTCACGTTGCGCAAGACCTGCGGGTAGACTGGGATCGAATCGAGAGCTTCGAGCAGGTCTCCAGCACCGGCCGTCCACATGCGGGTCAGCGTCAGGGCCGTGAGGATCCCGTCTCCCGTGGGGGCATAGTCCTTCAGGATGACGTGGCCAGACTGCTCTCCGCCGAGGGAAAACCCGCCCTGGCGCATCTCCGCGAGGACGTAGCGATCCCCGACAGGAGCGCGCAGCATGGTGATGCCCTCGCGCTCGAGCGCCTTTTCGAGCCCGAGGTTGCTCATCACGGTGGAGACGACGGTGGCCTGGGGAAGCTGGCCGGCCGCGTGCAGCGCCCGCCCGATGTAGTAGAGGAGGAAGTCGCCATCGAGGGTCCTGCCGTCCGGGGCGCAGGCGATGCAGCGGTCGGCGTCGCCATCGAAGGAAAAGCCGAGTGTGGCGCCCGACTCGCGTACGGCCGCGGCGGCCAGTTCGGGATGCATCGACCCGCAGCCCTCATTGATGTTCCTGCCGTTGGGTTGATTGCCGAGGACGATGGTCGTGGCGCCCGCGCGGCGGAACGCTTCCGGCCCAAGGCGGCTGGCGGCGCCGTGGGCACAGTCGAGGACGATCTTGTGACCATCGAAGGAGCTGTGCCCCCGGCAGTCGTCCAGAAAACGAAGGTACTCGTCCTGGAGGGCGTCGTGCGCGTCGACTTCGGCGATGCGCCCTCTGTCATCACCCGGCTCCGGTTGTGCGGCAATCAGCCGCTCGATAGCAGCCTCCGCCTCGTCCGGCAGCTTGCTGCCCTCGTAATCGAAGACCTTGACGCCGTTGTCGTGAAACGGGTTGTGAGAGGCCGAGATCATCAGCCCGGCGCCGTAGTCGCCACGCCGCGTGATCAATGCGAGGCCCGGCGTTGGCAGAGTGCCCGCCGTGACGGCCGTGCCGCCGGCATCGTGAACCCCGCGAGCCAGGGCATGGCTGATCCACTCGCAGGACTCCCGAGTATCTTCGCCGAGGCAGACCTTGGTTGGCCGGCCATTCTCTGTGAGATGTTCCACGAGGGCGCGCCCGAGCTTGTAGAGAGTGTCGGGATCGAGGGGCGCTTCGCCCGCCTCTCCGCGCATTCCGTCCGTGCCGAAAAGATGCCTCACACCCTGCTCCTTAGTTCCCAGAAACGCTCGATATCAGCGCAGAGTATACGCCCGCCTAGAATCCTGCCCAGACCGCGACCGAGAGCGAGATCACACCGAACAGAAAGAGCCAGGCCTGGAGCGGCCAAGCGTAGCGGAACCAGCGTTCGTAGGAGACCTTGCCCGCCTCGAGGCAGCCCATCAGGACGGCCGAAGTCGGGATGATCAGGTTCGAGAAGCCGTCGCCGAACTGGAAGGCCAGGACGGCGACCTGCCGCGTCAGTCCGGACAGCTCCGCAAGTGGCGCCATGATCGGCATGGTCAGGGCGGCCTGGCCGGAGCCCGACGGCACCATGAAGTTGAGCAGGCTCTGGAAGACGAACATCAGGTTGATCGAGACAATGCCGGGAAGTGCCTCGAGAGTGGTCGCCATTCCATAGAGTATCGGGTCGAGAATACGCGTCTCATCGGCAAGCAGCACGATGCCACGGGCAAAGCCGACGACGAGGGCCGCGGGAAGAAGCTCCCGTCCTCCCTCGAGGAAGGAGCGCGCGCAAGTGTTCGGAGGAATCCGCGCGAAGAGCCCCGCGAGCAGGCCGATGGCGAGGAAGATGGCTCCGATCTCGGTGACGTACCACTCGTAGCGCTCGATGCCCCAGACGATGAGCGCGAGCCCTCCGGCCAAAGACGTGAGTACGCCAACCTGGGAGAGTTGCAGCCGCCGGCTGCTGGGGGCCGGAGCCGAGCGAGCGCCCCCGTCCTCACGCCGCAAGCGTCGGGCAAGTCGCAAGACGAAGACGATGCCGAGCAGCGTGACCAGGGCCCAGATGCCGGTGCGGAAGGCCATGCCGGAAAGGGGGGGAAGGCCCGCGATGGCCTGCGCGATCCCGACCGTGAAGGGGTTGATCATCGCGCCCGCAAAACCGACGCCTGCGCCCACCAGCGGGATCGCCACGCCGATGATCCGGTCGTATCCCAACGCTTGGGCGAGGGGCACGAAGAGGATGACGAAGGGCAGCACTTCCTCGCTCATACCGAATGTGGCGCCACCGATCGAGAAGACAAGCATGGACGCCGGGATGACGATCCACGAAGTCTTGCCGAGTCGGGTTACGGCGCTGAGCATCGCGGTCTCGAACGCGCCGGTCCTCTCGATGATCTTGAACGAGCCCCCGATGATTAGGAGAAACGCGATGATATCGGAAGCGGAGGAGATGCCTCGCAGAGGCGCCATCAAGACGATCAGGAGCAGCGACCAGCCCCGGGGCGCGGCGGATGGCTCGATCTCCTCAGCGCCTTGGGGCAGGGTCTTGTCGAAGCGGAAGCTACCGGGCACGACGCGACCGGCGTCATTCCGCTCGAAGGAGCCCGCAGGGATGACCAGGCTTGCCAGCGCAACCGCCACGATCAGTGCGAAGATGATGACGTAGACGTGCGGAACCCGTCCGGCGGAGCCCTTGGGTGCTGCCATCAGCGGGCAGGCCGTGGCGCGAGAGCCCTCACCTTCGGGGGAGAGATCTCGACGATTCGGATCCGGGGCATCTCGTCGGTGTCGAAGGCGCCGAAATCGATCGTGACGACCGTCTCGCCACCGCCCGGAGGGAGACTCTCGACCAGGACTCGGGCGCTGAGTTCCTCGCGGATCCTGCTATCCATGGATGGGGGAGCCTCCAGGGTGACCTGAACCTCAGAAGGTTCGGTTGTCCAGCCGTCTTGGCTCGGGAGTACGGCGAGGCCGATCTCCTGCGTGACCCGAATCTCGGCGATCTCAAAGTCCACGCGGACCGAGGACGGGGCGGCTCGCAGGAGCTTCCCCGGTGGGACGAGCTTGACCGGTCGCGTGAACGAGTCGGTCACATCACCGATTTCGATATGCTCGGTCGGGATGGCCTGGACCTCCCCAAAACTGCTGGCCGGTCCGGTGACTTCAACGAGCGTAGGTTGGATCGTGACGTTCTCGACCTTGTAGCCCGGGCTCACCTCTCCCGAGAACTGGACATCCACCGGCAGCAGCTTGGTCTCCTTGCGGTCGAGTGTGATCTCGAAACCGGAGCCGTGGACCTCGATCTCGGTGACGCCGCGTGGCACGCCCTGGATCTCTGCGGGAACGATCACGATGGTGTGGCGACCGGGTCTGTTCTGGTCGACAGGGACCACGGCGCGAAGCTGCTCCTGAGAGATCCGGTTGAGGACGGTCGTATCTCCTCTAAGGCTGATCTCCGCCCGACGCTGCTCGCTGCTGACGACGACCTGATCGTCTCCGGTCATGATCTCGATCGGGATGGTGAACCAACGTACTTCCGGGGCTCGAGATACGATGCTCGACCAGAGGACGAAGGCGAGAAGCAGCGAGAAGGCCTTCATGCCCAGGTTCTTGCGGAAGAAGCCTTTCACGAAAGCGACTCCGTGGCGGTGTTCCGCGCCCGGTGTATTGCGTGGCTTGCGCCGGGGGCCACCAGCCGGTCGACCCGCAAGTTCTCCTCAAGCAAGGCCCTGAGCGCTCGCGTATCGAGATTCTCATGGAGTGCGCCGTCGATGGCCGCCGAGACGGCGCCGCTTTCCTCGCTGACCACGACCGCGATGGCGTCTGTTTCCTCCGTGATGCCGATGGCCGCCCGGTGACGGGTGCCGAACTTGCGGGAGATGTAGGGGTCCACGCTAAGAGGAAGGAAGCAGCTCGCGCCCTTCATCCGGCCATCGCTGATGATGACGGCCCCGTCATGGAGCGGCGTCTTGGGCGAAAAGACGTTGATCAGCAAGTCATAGCTCACCCGGGCGTCGAGGAGAATCCCGGTCTCGATGAAGTTCTTGAGCCCGTGGCTGCGCTCGAGGACGATCAGCGCGCCGATCCTCTTCGAGCCCATCGAGGAGCAGGCCAGGGCAATCTCTTCGATGATGCGCGTCGTGTTGTCCTGCTGGGGGCGGAAGCGGCGAAAGGGGTTCCTGCCGAATTGTGCCAGGGCCTGGCGGATCGGGTTCTGAAAGATGACGATCACGACGAAGCCGCCGTAGATCAGCAGCTTGCTCAAAACCCAATTCACCGCTTGCAGGCGCAGCGGTGCGAGCGGGCCCGTGAGCATCCAGAGTACGACGACGGCGAGAAGGCCGTAGACCATCTGGACGGCCCGTGTACGCCGGATCAGGATCATCAGCTGGTAGATCGCGAACCAGAGCAGCAGGAGGTCGAGAATGGCGAGCGGACGGGTGAGTTGCCCGAGGATGGTCTTCAGGAGAACCAGGACTTCCGGCATCAGTCCTGCCCTCCTGTCGCGGGAGCGGGCCAGCGCCTCAGGGCGTCGACCATGTCCAGGGCCTGGCGGCTCGCACTCAGGTCGTGAACTCGAATCACCCGTGCTCCTGCCAAGACCGCTGCCGAGGCAGCTGCAAGCGACCCGGCCACGCGAGCGGCAGGATCAGCAACCGCGGTTCTCTTGCCGATAAACATCTTGCGCGAAACACCCACCAGGATGGAATGCCCAAGACTCCTCAAGGAAGCAAGCTGGCGAAGAAGCTCCTCGTTGCCTTGGGCGGATTTGCCGAACCCGACCCCCGGATCCACGAGAATACTATCACCCCGGATCCCGACGGCGCGTGCGCGTTTTACCTTTTCCCTGAGTGAATCGATGATCTCGAGCATCAGGTCCGCGTAGATCGTGTCGTTCTGCATCGAGCCGGGAGTGCCGCGCATATGCATGATGGCGATTGGACAGTCGGCATCCGCGACCACCTGCGCCATCTCCGGATCGCCGAGCCCCGACACGTCGTTGATCATGTCGCAGCCCGCGTCCAGGGCGCGGCGGGCGATCTCGGCGTGGCGGGTGTCGATCGAGATGCGGAGCGATGGGTGGGAACGTCGGAGCCGATCGACGACAGGCAGAATACGGCGGGATTCTTCTTCGAGCGTGACCGGATTCGCTCCCGGGCGGGTCGACTCCCCACCGAGGTCGACGATGTCGGCACCTTCAGCGATCATCTGGTCGGCGCGTTTGAGCGCCTCGTCAGGCTTGGCGTACTGCATAGCATCCGAAAAGGAGTCGGGTGTCAGGTTGAGGATTCCCATCAGCCTCACCCGGTCAGCGAGCGTCATCGCCGGGCCCTCAGCGAAGACGAGCGGCGGAGGAGCTTTGTCGTAGGCCGAGAGGAGAGCGGTGATCTGCCCGCCGATTGCGGGCGGCCAGCCCTCCGAGCTCGCGAGGAGATCCCGTGTGGATCCGCAAAGGATGAGGCTCTCCCGGCCACAAAGCACGCGGATGGAGTGAGGGACCTGCTGGCGCCAGTTGAGCGAATCACGTCCTGTCGGCAGGGCGATGCGCAAGGCCCGGCAGGGCAGGGGCAGCGTTGAGGCCTCCTCGGTGAGTTCGTCGGGTGCGAGAAAGAGTCGGGCGTCCGATGTGCCCAACAAGTCCCATGCTCTTGCGCCGCGGGCTGTCTGCTCTCCGGTGAATTCCTGCAGATGCACGAATCGTCCTATCCCGGCTGGGGTGCTGCGCCTCCGAGGAGCGGGTCGGGGCCTTCCTTGCCTTCCTTTTCTGTCCCACCGAGGTCGGGGTCTGGCGTCGACTCGTCCTCGACCGGTGCGATGGGGGGCAGCGGGGGCAACTCGTCGCCGTCGATGAGCATTTGGATCTCGTGAGCATCGAGGACTTCGCGGATGAGGAGGTTCTCGGCAAGACGTTTGAGCACGTCCTTATTCTCTTCGATCAGTCCGGTGGCCCGAGCGTGTGCAGACTTGACAATGCGCCGGACCTCGCTGTCGATCAGGATGGCCGTTTCTTCCGAGTAGTCCTTGTGCTGCGTGATCTCTCGGCCGAGAAAAATCTGATCCCCTCCCTGGCCGAAATTCAAGGGGCCGAGCTTCTCGCTCATGCCCCACTCACAGACCATCCTACGGGCGATGTCCGTTGCGCGCTCGATGTCGTTCCCCGCACCGGTCGTCATGTGCCCCATGAAGATCTCTTCCGCCACGCGACCACCCATCATCACGGAGAGCATCGCGTTGAGGTACTCACGTGTCTGCGTGTACTGGTCTTCTATCGGGAGTTGCTGAGTCAGGCCAAGTGCCATACCACGGGGAATGATCGTGACCTTGTGCAGCGGATCCGCCTCGTCTTCGAGGATCGCGACAAGAGCGTGACCGGCTTCATGGTAGGCCGTGTTCCGTCGCTCCTTCTCGCTGATGAGCATGCTGCGCCGTTCGACACCCATCAGGACCTTGTCCTTGGCGATCTCGAAGTCGTCCTGGGTGACCCGCTTCTTGTCCGTCCGGGCGGCGTAGAGCGCGGCCTCGTTGACCAGGTTCGCGAGATCGGCACCTGAAAACCCGGGCGTGCCCCGCGCGATGACGCTCAGATCGACTTCGCCGAGGGGGATGTCCTTGATGTGGACCCGCAGGATCTCCTCGCGTCCGCGCACGTCCGGCTTGGCGACAACGACCCTGCGGTCGAAGCGTCCGGGCCGGAGGAGTGCCGGATCGAGCACGTCGGGCCTGTTGGTCGCGGCGATCAGGATGACGCCGTCGTTCGACTCGAAGCCGTCCATTTCGACGAGGAGCTGGTTCAGAGTCTGTTCTCTCTCATCGTGGCCGCCCCCGAGGCCCGCGCCCCGGTGTCGGCCCACGGCGTCGATCTCATCGACGAAGATGATACAGGGGGCGTTTTTCTTGCCCTGCTCGAACAGGTCCCGGACGCGAGAAGCGCCCACACCGACGAACATCTCGACGAAGTCGGAGCCCGAGATCGAGAAGAAGGGAGCATTCGCCTCCCCCGCGATGGCACGCGCGAGGAGGGTCTTGCCGGTTCCGGGAGGTCCGACCAGCAGCACGCCTTTCGGGATCTTGCCTCCAAGGCGCTGGAAGCGCTGCGGATCTCTCAGAAAGTCAATGACTTCCGCCAGTTCCTGCTTGGCCTCGTCGCAGCCCGCAACGTCCTTGAAGGTGATCTTCTTACCTTGAGGGGTCAGCAACTTGGCCCTGGACTTGCCGAAGGACATGGCCTTGTTCCCACCGCTCTGCATCTGGCGCATGAAGAAGATCCAAATGCCGATGAACAGGAGGATCGGGGCCCAGCTGAGGATGCTCACCAGCACCGTGCCGTCCCGCGGCTCCTTGGCCTCGACCTGAACCCCGTGTTCGCGGAGCATCTCGATCAGCTTCTCGTCCTTGACGACGTAGGCGCTGAAGTCGGAGTCGGAGGCGTTCTTGAAGCTGCCCTCAAGCTGATATCCGAACGAATCGCCGGTGATCGTGACTTTCTCGATCTTGCCATCTTCAACGGCACTGTAAAAATCAGACTGGACGAGAGCTTCGACCGTCTTTTGCCCCGAGTCCGAAAAGAGCTTGATCACGACAATCAGGGCCACGAAGATGCAAGCCCAGATTATGATGGTCTTTACGTGTTGGTTCACGTTTTTCCTCCGGCGCGACGTGAGTCCCACCGTCGGCCTCATACACTAATGCTATCGCGTGTAATCCACGGTCGCCATGACGGGGCAACTCGGCGACGGAGTTACCCCTGCTCTACGTAGCCAAGGTAGTCCAGGTTGCGGTAGGTCTCATCGTCGTCCAGACCATAGCCCACAACCCACTTGTTCGGGATCTCAAAGCCGCGGTATTCGACCTGGACCGCCTCCGTGCGCTGGGAGACCTTATCAAAGAGAACTGCAGTCCGGATCCGCTTGGGACGGCGGGCAGCGAGGCGCGCCAGCAGGCGATTCATCGTGACGCCCGAGTCGAGAATGTCCTCGATGACCAACAGATCCGAGTTCTCGATCGAGAAGGCATGGGTGAACTGAAAGTTCGTCAAGGCGGGGCGATGGGGATCCTTATGGGTCTCCATGAACCCGACTCTCGTCCGACGGGGAATCGCCCTCAGCAGGTCAGCGGCAAAGACGAAGGCGCCCTTGAGAATCACGAGGGCGGCAATCTCGCCATGTACGGGAGTGTCGGCGGCGATGGCGCGGCCGAGTTCACTCACCTTCTCCCGAATCTCGTCCCCGGTGATCAGGATCTCGGATGCCAAGGGTCTCATTCTGGGGTTCCTTCCGCACGGGTTCGTGTCTCGATCTCGAAGCGAATCCGCCCCTGCTTGCGGCGAACGGTTAGCCCTTCGG
>JANTFM010000143.1 GCA_024763475.1 Acidobacteriota bacterium
AGGCCCGCCCAAACTGAGGACATGAGCCAACCGAGCCAGACCCGGCCCTCATGGATCAGGCCGAGACCCGGCCAGACGAGATGCACCAGGTTTCTCTGGCGCGACACGCTGCTGAGATAGGTTTCGATACGCTTGGCCTGCTCTTTACGAGCCGCGGGCGCGAGACCTTCGCGGCGCGAGAGGAGCTGATTGCAGGCCGTACAGATCCCCGCGTCTGTCATCTCTCCCGAGCGGGAACCAGCTGCCTTGCCACAGGTTTCGCAACGGCAGAAGTCGAGCTGGCCCAGCCGAATCCTGAGCACCCACGCGCTCAACAGCGCCCCCAGCGCAATCAACGAGAGCGGGTTGACCGGGTTGAGAGCCTGGCCCAGGCGAGACTGAAACTCGCTGCGCAGCAAGGTCCGGACCGTCTCGGAAACCTGGAACTCCGGATCCGCCACATCATCTTCCGGCGTTCGGCTCTCGAGTTTCTGGAGTTCGTCGGGCGAGATCTTGCGAGCCTGTTCCAGCGCCAAGTCCGCATCGTCGAAGTCGAATGCCGTCAGGTGGACCCGGGCCAGGTTGAACAGGCCGAGTATTGAGCCCTCTCCCAAGTCCCGCGCCTCCCGGTAGTAGACGCTGGCTCCCTCGTGTTTTCCTACGCGGAAGAGAACGTTGCCCAGCGCCACGCGGATCCGCGGATCGGCAGGGTCCGCCCGCGCCGCATCCCGCAGCAGGGAGACGGCCCGGTTCGGATGCCTCGCGGCGAGCAGGCGTGCCAGGTGCACAGACCAGATCGCCTCGTCGGGATGAGCCGTGACCAGCCCGGCCAGCCCCTCCGCAAGATCCGGCCTCATCGACCCCTCTGCCGCAGCAATCGCCACCTGCACCGGTTGGGACGCCGCGAATGAGCCCAGCAGACGAAGTCCTCCCATCACGGGAGTCGTCACGACAAGCAGAATCAACCAGGCATAGATCAGGCTTCTCTCTCGAAGCCTGCAGGCGGGCACGAGCATGACCGCCCAGATCAACAGGCACCACGCGCCCAAAAACACGACGGCCACGGGAGACAGCACCACCGCCCAGCCGATGGTGCTGCGCCAAAGCGGGTGCCAGTTCCGCGGGAGATGCCAGTCAACTTCTCGAACGAGTTCGGGTCCATGCCGGAAGAGCAGCACCGGAATGCTGAGCGCGCCGGCGAGCAGCAGGCTCGCCAGAAACACGCCTGCCAAGTTCACGAGATCGCAGAAACGGGCCCAGAAGGACTCCCAGCGAACGCTGAGCGCCATCAATCCCAGGTGAATCGCCTCGCCCCAGCGGCCATCCTCGAAGGTCAGTTTCGCTTCGCCCCACAACGCCTCGGCAGAGAGAGGATCGAGGCCGCGACTGAACTGGAAAGCCGCCGCCGCGATGGTCGCGCGGCCGGCTTGGGCCTCGGTCCGCCCCTCCGCCGCCGCGGCACCAGCCAAGGCCTCGAGGCGGCGAATGCCTTCGTCCTGCATGAAGCTCTCGAGTTCGACCGAAGTGGTCGCAGCGCCCGAACGATCGCCCCGCTCCTCCAGAGCTCTTCGTCGCCACCAGCGGGCCGCCGCGCGGTTGCTGAGGCTGCGACTCACGTCGAGCCCTTCAGCATTCTGCACCCCTTCCAGGGTGGGAGGGTCGTCCTCGATGAAGGCACGATCCTCCTGCGCGGCCACGACCCCGCCCCCACCGATCAGCAGGAGCAGCAACAGGACGCCGAACGCGCTTCGAACGAAAGGTCCGAGCGAGGCATCGAGAACCTGGGAGAAACGCTTCATTCCTTCTTCGGCCGCCGCTGCGCCTCGACGAAGTGCATCTTCAGTTCGAAGAGAGCCTGGTCGAGCATCTGGCTCTCCTCGTCGCTGCGGTGCCCCTCGCTGCGCTCGGCGAGCAGTTCGAGGACACCGATCGCGTGCTTGGCGGCCTGGAGATCGATCGCCGGGCGGCCCGAATCCGGGTGAGGCAGGACACCGACTCCCGTGAGTCCCATCATCAGAAACGGCCGCACGAGATCGCCGAATCCGAGTTCCAGTTCGGGCCGGGACTCGTCCTCGGACTCACCCTGCAACACACCGCCGCCGGGAAGCTCGATGGGTTCCTCGCCCCGCGTCTCACGCTCTCTCTCTTCGCGCCGCTGGCCCGAAGACTCCTGTTCATGGCTCCCGTGGCCGGGGTCGTTCTGCTGCATGCCGCACTTCTCCCCATCTTTCGCGTTGCACGCCGTGACAAATCTAGGGTCCGAGTGAGAATATCATCCAGTGGGAATCTTGATCCACGACATCGTGGAGGATCCCGAACAGAAATGAAAGCCCTCCGCCGCCCGCCGTACGCCGGGCAGAGACGACAACGCGATGAATCAGCTAGACCGTCTGCTGGGAATCATGGCCAGACTGCGCGAGCCCGGCGGCTGCCCCTGGGACCGGGAACAGACGCGCGCGTCCCTGAGGACTTATGTCCTCGAGGAGGCTTTTGAGGTCGCTGACGCCATCGACGGCGGGAACTGGGACGAACTCGCAGAGGAGCTGGGAGACCTGCTGCTGCAGGTCGTTTTCCTTTCCCGCCTTGGCGAGGAGGCCGGAAAGTTCGGCTTTGACGAGGTTGCCTGTGGCATCGCGGACAAGCTCGTTCGGCGTCATCCCCACGTCTTCGGTGAGGATAAGGCCGAGACACCCGAGGACGTGTGGCGGCACTGGGACGCGATCAAGCAGGCCGAGAAGACCGCGGGGGACGGTCAGCCGGAGTCAAGGCTGGCGGGAGTCCCGCGCCATCTTCCCTCACTGGTCAAGGCCCATCGCCTGGCCGAGAAAGCGGCGCGCGCCGGCTTCACCTGGCCGAACAGCGCGGGGGTCATCGACAAGATCGCGGAGGAAACGGACGAGTTGCGCGAGACCCTCGCCGAGGGGGACCGAGAGCGTTGCGAAGAGGAGCTCGGAGATCTGCTCTTCGCGACCGCAAGCCTCGCCCGGAATCTTGAGCTCGACCCGGAGGCCGCGCTAGCCCGCGCGAACCGAAAATTCATCGCGCGTTTCCAGCATGTCGAGCGGCAAGCCATGGCGCGTCAACTCCGCCTCGAACAACTCGAGCCCGCCGAGCTCGATCAGATGTGGGACGCAGCCAAGGACGCCTGCCCGTAGCGTCATCGGGCGCGACGTCTCTGCCCCGGCGGCGAGCCATGACGAGAGACTCTCTGCCCCGGCTGCGACCCATGACGAGAGACTCTCTGCCCCGGCTGACTTATGAGCGTTGACCCGAGCGCTAGATCACCTCGGTGAAGCGTCCCATGCGGCGGAAACGCTGGTAGCGGTCCTCGACGAGCGCGGACGCATCCAGCGCCATGAGGCTCTCGACCTGCGTCTCGAGCAGATCGCCAACCGCCGAGATCGTAGCGGCGGGATCCGAGTGTGCCGCGCCGGGCGGCTCGGCGACGATCTCGTCGACGACGTCGAGTTCCTTGAGTTCCGGTGCCGTAAGGCGCAGGGCTCGCGCCATCTCCGGTGCCTTGGCTGCATCCCTCCAGAGGATCGAAGCACACCCCTCAGGTGAGATGACGGAGTAGATGGCAAACTCCAGGATGTTGATACGGTTGCCCACACCAATCGCGAGCGCGCCACCCGAGCCGCCCTCCCCGATGACCGTGACGATCACAGGAACGCGCAGGCGGGCCATTTCGCGCAGATTCGTCGCGATCGCCTCCGCCTGGCCGCGCTCTTCCGCATCGATCCCCGGATAGGCCCCTGGGGTGTCGATGAAGCACAGCACCGGCCGACCAAACTTTTCTGCCATCTGCATGATGCGGAGGGCCTTGCGATATCCCTCCGGGCGGGGCATTCCGAAGTTGCAGCGGATCTTCTCCTTGGTCTGCCGACCCTTCTGATGGCCCACGAGCGCGACCGGTCTCGAGCGAAAGTGAGCGAAGCCGGCCAGGATCGCGGGATCGTCGGCGAAGCGTCGGTCCCCATGGAGCTCGGTAAAATCGACCATCAACTGCCGCACGAAATCCATCGTGTGCGGACGCCGGCCGTGGCGAGCCACCAGAGTCTTCTGCCAGGGATCGAGCTTCGAGTACACCTTCTTGCGCAAGCTCAAGAGCTGCGCGCGCATCGCGCTGATCTCGTCCCGAAGCGAGGGATTCGCCAGGCCCGCCAGTTCCTCGATCTTCTGTTCGAGTTCGAGGATCGGTTTCTCGAAGTCACACTCAGCCATCGCTTACCTCCACGAAGCGCATTGTACGGGAATCGACGACCCGCGGGTTGAACCGGACCCCACATGAGCTCTTTGGCGCCAGTTCCGCGGCTGCGAACCCTCAAACTGGCCCCTATCTATTCCGCGACACCCCACAGTGGAGCGAAGAATGTTGCACGAAGCGGACTCGACCCAGACGCGTCGTGCCCCGGCAAGCTACGAACGCTGAAGAACACCGGCGCGCGGCGATCCATGCGCCGTGGAGCGAAGAATGTTGCACCTCGCCGATTCGGCGAATTCATGCTGCTGCGCGTCATGTATCGGACAAATACGGCACTCAACGGGACAAAATCCTCGCCAGAAGTGGCGTGCAACATTCTTCGCTCCACGGCGCAATCCATGAAGAATCCGCGCTGCGACCGGGTTCCCGAGGGCTGACCGGGAGTGCAACACTCTTCGCTCCACCGTTCAGGCACGCGGGTGATGCTGGTCGTAGAGTGACCTGAGCCGCTCGCGCGCCACATGGGTGTAGATCTCCGTCGTGGAGATATCCCGATGGCCGAGCAGTTGTTGCACGGTCCGCAGATCCGCTCCGTGCTCGACAAGGTGGGTCGCGAACGAATGCCGGATCACATGGGGCGATAGACGCTCCTTGGGAATCCCTGCTTCCCGCCCGAGGCGCCTCAGATTCGACCAGAAGGTCTGCCGCGTCATCACCCGTTTTCGCCGGGACGGAAAGAGGATGTCGCCGCAGGGCCCGAGCCGGTGGCGGGGCCCCTCGAGATAGGCGCTCACCGCGCGGATGGCCGGCCCACCGAGGGGCACGATGCGCTCGCGATCCCCTTTGCCGACCACCCGGAGAAGGCCTCGCCTGAGATCGAGTTGAGGGGTCTGTATCGCCACGAGCTCCGAGACGCGAACGCCCGTCGCGTAGAGCACCTCGAGCATCGCGTGGTCGCGGGCGCCGAGGGGTGTGTTCCGCTCGGGTGCGGCGAGAAGCCGCTCGACCTCGTCCTGGGACAGCACGCGAGGAAGCGCCTGCCGCTTCTTCGGAGCTGCCAGGCGCCGGGCCGGATCGTCCTCACGCAAACCCTCTTCCCGCAGGTAACGCAGGTAGGAGCGCAGCGCGGACAACCTCCGGGCTCGGGTTGCGGGGGTGTAACCCAGGGCGCGGCCCCGCCGTAGCCAGCCTTCGATCTCGCTCTCCTCGATCTGCTCGAGAACGCCTCCTCCCTGCTCTCCCAGGTAGCTTTGGAGATCCGTCAGATCCCGCCGGTAGGAGTCGAGGGTTCGGGGGGAGAGTCCTCGAACCGCCAGCTGGTAGGCCAGAAAGGACGCGATGGACGCCGGATCGGCCAGACCGCTCTTCATCGGCCGCTAACCCCTGCCGGCCGACTGGGTGCGGGGCCTTCGAGCAAGAAAGTCACGGGCCCGTCGCCAACGAGTTCGACCTCCATTTTCGCACCGAACTCCCCCTCGGCGGTCACCAGGCCCTGCTCCTCGAGCCGCTCCAGGAAGAGGCGGTAGAGCGCCGTCGCGAGCTCAGGGGATGCGGCAGGATCGAAAGAAGGCCGGCGCCCCTTCCGGGTGTGGGCAGCCAGGGTGAACTGGGAGACCACGAGCACAGATCCACCGACCTCGGCAACCGTACGCCTCCAGTGTCCCCGCTCCGTGTCCGGAAAAAACTTCATCGACGCGAGACGCCGGGCGTACCAGGTCGTGAGTTCGCGTGTATCGTCCCGCTCGACTCCCAGCAAGACGAGTAACCCGTGGCCAATCTCGCCAACCACTCGCGAGCCCACCCGCACCTCGGCCCTGCTGACGCGTTGCACGAGAACTTTCAAGCCTTCCTCCCGGTTCGGATCATTGAAGACCCCTCGGCGGCGTTCGCTCAGGCACCGTCAGGTCAACACGTTTCGACGGTTCCGGCCCGCATCGGATCGTGCGATACACCTCAAACCAAACACCGCCGAAAGGCACTGCCCTGGTGGACGCTGCACGCTCTCGCTCCGGAGCCTCTCGAAGAATCCAAGCCTTTGGGCCGCAGCACCGCCACGTCGACCTCGATCATAACCGCTCCTCTCCGATGCGGGACGCGATCTTTCGCCGATACCTTGACCCTCTCCGGGCGTTATGCCAGTCTCGCTCAGCGAAACACGTGACCGTTCAGAAGCGCGAATGACAGGGAGAAACGCGATGGCATCCATGGCAAGAGCAACAATCATCGGAAACCTCGGGCGCGACGCCGAAATGAAGATGCTCGGGAGTGGCAATTCTGTCCTCGAGTTCTCGATTGCAGTCAACCAGAGATTTCGCGAACAAGGTGATTGGAAAGAAGTTACGCGCTGGTATCGGGTCTCGATGTGGGGCACCCGGGGCGAGAAGATCAAGCCCTATCTGCTCAAGGGAAAGCAGGTCTACGTCACCGGCGCGCTGACCGTCCGGGAGTACACGACCCAGGATGGGCGGGCAGGTGTCAGCTGCGACCTGCGGGCCGACGAGGTTCAGCTCCTCGGCAGCCGCAGCGACGCGGGCGCAGACGCCCCGCCACAGCAGGGCCAGGAGAAGTCTTTCCCGACCAATGACAGCGGCTATACCGACAGCGACGTTCCCTTCTAGGACGGGATCTCGCCCAACGGAAGTTTGCCGAGAGACCGGCACGACGGTATAAGAAAAGTCGGGAGTGGCGTTCACTTCCGAGGAGTCTTATGAAGCGTCCGGTTCGCACGGCAGCTCTTCACCTGTTGGTACTCTGCGGGATCGCCTTGGTGAGTCCTACAGTTTTGGCCTACGGGCATGAACGAGCCGCCTCTCCCGCCGGTGGAGATACGGTTTCGGCAAACATCGACTTCTACATTGAGGCCGATGGCGAGCCGGAAGATGGTGTCCACTACCAGATTGAAATCGCCAGTGACGACGAGTTCGAACTGATCGTGACGCGTTTCGACTCGAAGAAGAGCAGCGCCGGCTGGGTCTTCGGCAACCTCCAGGGCGTCGAGGACGTGCCGGACAAGTACCGCCCGGTGAGATATGAGGGCATCCACTACCGGGCCAGGGGACGCCTGAAAAACGGCGTGTATTTCTGGCGTGTATCCCGCTCCCGCGGAGACGGCGCCTTCGAGTTGCTGGATGGTATCGCGGAGTTCCGCGTGGACACGGTCCCCCCCGGACCGGTGGACAGTTTGCTACTCGACATCGACGAGACCGGGGCTCTCGAACTGAGCTGGGATCCCGTGTTCTACGACGAGCAGGATGGCGACGAGCGCGTCGCCGGGTACCGGGTCTATCGCTACACGCGACTGCTCAAGCGCTATCCGGTCATGACCCGCTACATCCTGCGCGTAACCGAGGATACGAAGACCTTCATTCCCCAGGAGACGGAAGACTCCGCGAGCATCGTCTTCTACCGGGTGCGGGCCGTCGACGACGTTGGAAACGAAGAAGGGCGGCGGCGTCCGTCCCGCCTCGGCGAGTTTGAAGTCAAGTTCAACCCACCCGACCTCGAGCAAATGGTGGATCAGAACTGGCTGCGCAAACAGGCCGAGGAAGACGGACTGTAAACGAACCCCCAGACGCGAGAACCGTCTCCTGGCGGATCAGAATTGGCTGCGCAAACAGGCCGAGGAAGACGGACTGTAAACGAACCCCCAGACGCGAAAGCCGTCTTCTGGCTGGTCAAGAATGGCTGTGCAAGCAGGGCGAAGAAGACGGTCCGTGGTGACGCGCCGAACGCCAGGACTGCTCTTTACTGACCGCCACTCGCGGCCAGAGCGTCCTTCGCTTTCGCGAGGACCGGCGACTCGGGATACAGCTCAACGATCTCTTCGTAGGCCGAGCGGGACGCCGCAGCATCCCCCGTCTGTGCCAGCACGCGTGCCAGCCCAAAGAGTCCAAGATCCCGCGGATAACCCGAGTCCTCTGCCGCGAGCTCTTCCCACACGGTCAACGCCTCGTCGTGTGCGCCGCTCTTTTCGAGGGCCAGTGCGTAAACCTCCCTCACCCCCCCGCCAACGGTCGGGTCGGATCCGAGAGCCTCGGCACTCTTCTTGAGCTCTGCGACGGCTGCCGCAGTATCCCCGGACTCCAGGAGCAGCGTGCCGTGCAGATAGTTCGCGAGCTTCGCACCCTGTCCCGAGCCTTCAGCAGCACTCGCCAGGCGCCCCAAGGCCTCCTTCATGCGCTGATCGGCACTCTCGAAGCTGGGGTTGTAGGGCCGATTCGGCTGGGGGTTTCCGTCGAGTGCGATCGTACCAACCTGGGCCGCCTGGGCCCGGGACAGTTCGTCTGCGGTCGATTCCGCCGACTTCTTGTTCCACGTCATGACGCCGGAAACGATCACGACGATCGCGAGCAGACCACCTATGGCGGTCAGGAGACGCTTCGGATGCTCCTCGATCACTCGCAGGATCTTGAAGGAGGTATCCACGAACTCGTCGTGCTTGATGTCTTTGCGCTTGATACGTTCCATCTTGCCGTCTCCGATTCCCGCCGGGCGCAGGCCCTAGCTAGAACAAAAATCGGGGGAGAATAGCACGAGCGCGTGGCCCTAACCATAAGGGGCGCACCCAGTACACTCAGCGAGCCGCGAAGCTGCGAATCTCCGGCTCACCCGGCAACGGGGCTCTTCCGGTCGCTCCCAAACACGCCAGCGCTGCCGCAGCGTTCGCGAATCGGCCCGCAGCCTCGATCTCTTCACCCGCCGCGAGCGCGTGAACGAACGCGCCATGGAAGACGTCACCAGCCCCGGTGCTGTCCCGGACCTCGACCTGATGCCCACCGATCCTGAGCGGCTCGCCGACTCCCCGCCATAGAGCGCAGCCCTCTGCGCCCAGAGTCACACCCACGATGCCGGCCCCGTCGCCGGCGACCCGTTCTCGCAGACTCCGGAGAAACGATGCGACACTCCCGTCACCCCAGTCCACCGCCTTCAAGTAGCTATGCGAAACGATCGCCGCATCCACAACACCCAGGACCTCGTCGATCTTCGGCCTCGGGCGGCCCGCATCGAGCACGACCCGGCCGCCGTGCGACCTGGCGATACGGGCGGCGGCGATCTGCGACTCGGGATAGCGGCCATCGACAAGGAGAAAGCGACACCCCTCGAGCAGAGTGACCAGCTTCGGATCGAGCGCGACCGGTGGGTGCACCCCACCCTGCCCCACCTCGCAGATCGAGCGATGGGGCCCGCAAACGGTGATGACACTGACGGGCGTTCTCATCCCGGGCAGCGCGCGCACGAAGGAGCTGTCGACCCCCTCCCCGGCCAAATCATCG
>JANTFM010000144.1 GCA_024763475.1 Acidobacteriota bacterium
ATCTGCACACTGGCCGGGCCCTTTCGGGCCCTCGCACCCGTACTCGGCTCAAACAGCCTGCGGAGTACCCTACAGGTACAGCTCGGCTGTTTGAGCCGACCTGCGGGCACGCCAGCGTACATCTACGCCGTTTCGACTCGAAGCTTCATGCATAATCCGGGTCAAGGGTTCGGGCACGAACAAATTCCCAGTTCCCGGGCCCAGATTCGGGTCAGATTTCGCTTGGGCGACTGAGCGAAACCAGAGGCGTCGCAGAGCAAATCCACGCGGGGGCGGGTTCTGCAGACGACACTACAGTCGGGAGAGAGTGATCTCCCAGCCGCTGTGTGCGCGCACGTTGAAGACACCACAATCAAGGGAAAGGTACTGTCCCTTGATCGCAAGCAGGCGACCCTCGATCACAGGGGTCTTGAGGAGCTTCAGGCTGCGCACCGTCTTCGGCCACTCCAGCGCGGGATACTCGAATGTGTAGAGCTTGCGATCCCCGATCACGTTCCCGGCATTCTCTGCGGGCACCTGCGCGAGGACCTCGCGTATCGCAGACTCAAGATCGATCCTCGGCACCTCGTTCTTGAGCATCCGCTGCCACTGGGTCCGGTCGCTGAAGTGTTGGGAAAGGTGTTTCTCGAGGAGTCCCACGCTGAGACGATCCGGCAGGAGCGCGATCGGCATCGCCACGCTGGCACCTTGATCCATCCAGCGTGTCGGCACGTTGGCGACCCTCGTGATGCCAACCTTCACACCGGAGGACACGGCAACGTAAAGCAGGTGATCTGAGAAACAGTGTCTCTTCCCCCACTCTGGATCACGACAGGGATTCCCCTCAGCGTGAAAGTGACATAGCTCAGGCTTGACGATGCAGATGTCGTTCTGAGGCAAACGCTGAAAGCAGGGATAGCAGGAGCCCTCCCCGTAGGCCTTCTTCGTGCGCCGCCCGCAGTGGATGCACTCGATCGTACCGTCCGTCTCGATGCGCAGGGAGCTGCCCAAGAGCGGATTCAACGGCAGCTCAGCGATCGTCGGGTCCGTAGCGCGCAACGAATAGGCAACCGGAGTCTCGTGGCAAACTCCCATCTTCACCAGCCGTCCCCGCCAAACCCGCTCCATGATTGCTCCAAGAAGACCTTTGCCGGAAGACCGTTTCCCGCTGCTCCGAGTCTAGCGTGCTCCCGTCCCGAGGAGAACCACCTTGATGGTAAACAGACAGATCCAAAGATCCATCAAGGGTGTACCGGTCTTGATGTAGTAGAGGTCGTACTTGAGCTTCTCCATCGTGTCTTCCGCGGACGACCCGTAACGATACTTTACCTGGGCCCAGCCGGTGAGGCCGGGACGCACGAACTTGCGCAGTGTGTAGTAGGGAATCTCCTGCTCGAGTTCGTGGACGAACTCGGGACGCTCCGGTCGTGGTCCGACGAAGCTCATGTCGCCACGCAGGACGTTCATCACCTGGGGCAACTCATCGATGCGGTACTTGCGGATGAAGGTCCCAACGCGGGTCACGCGCGGATCATCTTCCTTGGCCCACTGCGCACCACCCGACTCGGCGTTCTGCACCATGGAGCGGAACTTGATCATGCGGAAAGGACGACCATCCTTCCCCGAACGAGTCTGCGTGTAGAATACCGGCCCCTCGCTGTCGATCTTGATCACGACGGCCGTCAACAACATCAGTGGCAAGGTGCAAACAAGAAGCAACAGAGACAGCGAGAAGTCCAGCGCACGCTTCACCCCGGCGAGGGCTGGAGATGTCTTGAACCCCTCGTTGAAGATCAACCACGAGGGAAGCAGGCTCTCCACGCTGATCCTGCCCGTGGAGCGCTCCACGAAAGAGGTGTAGTCCTCGATCGGGACGCCCTGAACCCGCAGGTTGAGGAGCTGCCGCACAGGCAGGCGCCCGCGCTTCTCCTTGAGCGCGATGACGATGCGGTCCACTTCGTTCGCAGGAATCGCATCGATGCCTGCCACGTGCAGCGGCAGCTGGGAGTCGATGTCGACCGCAGTCTGGCAACTCTCTGGATCGTCGCTGACGAAGCCAACGAGGGTGTAGTTGTCGGCTGCGTTCCTGCTCACATGAGAGAGGAGATCCGCAGCCATCGCGCCCTCGCCATAGACCAGGATCCTCTCCCGCGTGAAACCGGGCAGGCGCAAGTGCTCGGCGGCGATGCGCCCCCCTTCGGAGACGAGGGGCAGCACGAAAGCGCCTTCGGCGAGAACCACCGCCACGGTCACACCGCGCACGCCGTAGACCATCAGGATGATCGCCGCCGACACGCACGCCAGGCCAAGGTTCAAGACCGAAGACAGCACGATCTCCTGGTGGGGCGATCCGGAAAAGCGGCGGCGCGTCGTCTGGCCGAGACGCAGGACCAGAGCCAGGGGAACAGCAGCCACTGCAAGGCGCCCCAGATCGATCGTCGATCCGGAGAGGCCCGACGTCGAGATCGTCACCAGCCAGAGCAGGTAGAGCACGCCGAACACCAGCGTCCCCTCGAAGAGGAACGGCAGAACGACAGACCTTCGTTGACTCAGCGCCGGCATCAGACAGCGACCCTTCCCATGACAATGATCCCGTTCGGGAAATCTAGGCCTCGGCTGGGCCAAAGCAAGGCGCGGAATGCAAGGCGGCATCAAGGTTCCCGGGGGCGATCCGATGAGTGTCTTGCGCCCTCAATTCCTTCCACCGTGGAGCGAAGAATGTTGCACTCCGGCCTTAGCGCTGAGACCTTTCCGCCAGACATCGCATTTGTTCAATCTGTGCTGAGAACGCGAGTCATTACGCCCGATCAGCGCGTTGCAACATTCTTCGCTCCACCGTGTCTTGCTTGCGTATCCGGCTAACAAAGGTGTGCGGTACCTCATGAACTGTATCGAACGATTTCGGGCCGCAATGGATGGAATGGTCGTCGACCGTCCCCCGGTGATGCCCATTCTGCTGATGCAGGGCGCACGCGCACTCGGTGTGCCTCTCTCCGAATACCTCAAGAAACCCTCGCTGGCTTCTGATGGCCAACTCGCACTGCTGGAACGTTTTCCCCTCGACGCCGTGTTTTGCTATCCCCACACCGTTCAAGACTTGCTCGCCTGGGGGAGCGTCCTCGAGATCCATGATGATCAGCCACCGTCGATTGTGCGAAGAGCGACCCGCCTGCCACAACGGTTGGCCAAAGGTCCTGTGCCGGACCCGTGCACCCACGACTACTTGGCCGCGACCCTCGAAAACGCCCGGCGGCTGAGGAAATCGGTCGGCGGTAAGCAGCTGATCGTCGGGGCCGTACTCGGCCCACTTTCGCTGCCTTCCCTGCTGCTGGGGCCCCGCGTGTTCCTCGGCCTGCTGCGGGGCGATCCAGCGGCCAGAGCGCGCACTGTCCCAGGAATTATGGAACGGATGATCGAGTTCTCGTCAGGCTGGGCCCGCGCGCAGCTCGAGGCAGGCTGCGACCTCGTGCTCGTGATGGAGGCCATGATGAGCACTCTCCTCCTCGACGAGCACGCCTTCCTCAGCTGCGCTCATCCGGCACTCCGGAGCTTCTGCAGCCGCAGCGGCGGGACGCTGGCACTGCAGCTTCTCGGGCCCTCTCTGACCTTTCTGCCCCACCTGCGAGCCCTACCGATCTCCGCGTTCGCCCTCGCCGAGGAGGACTCCATCGACTCGGCACGACGGGCCCTGGGGGCGGGCAAGGCGCTCCTCGGCGCCCCGGCCACCTCAACGCTCGTCGGAGGATCCCAGGCCGAGGTGGAGGAGGAGACCCGGCGTCTCATCGCATCTGCCGGGCCGGGCTTGATCCTCGGCTCCCGCGGGCCCGAGCTCCCTTGGAAGGTGCCTGAAACCGCGCTCGACGGCCTATTTCGGGCCGCTCAAGCTCGCGACCCGCAGCTGGTCGTGACCTTCCCATGACATTTCGCTGATTCCGAAGGCGGTCCGCAGTACACTTAACGCAAAGGTGAGGCCCTTTCGCTGCAGCGGATTTGCCTCCGGGCCAGAGGCTTATGTCACACAATCGCAGGCGGGGACCTGCGTCGAGGGGGTTTGAGATGGGCGAAAACCGCGAGTCTGTCGTCATCACCGGGGTCGGACCCATCACATCCATCGGCATCGGCAAACACGACTATTGGACTGGCCTGATGGAAGGACGTGTCGGGACTACGGATATGGACGACAGTCTCGACCGGCGGTTGCGCTCCAGAGTCGGAGCCCCTGTATCCGGGTTTCACCCTGCGAATTACGGCCTCGAAGACCGTCAAGTCCGCCTGCTAGACCCCGTCTCCGTTTACGCGCTCGCCGCCACCAGTCTCGCGCTTGAAGACGCTGGATTCACAGTCAAGAGCGGAAACCGTCGCAAGCAGTGCCTCGAGATTTTGGGCGTGGATGCGAACCGGGTCGGGGTCATCATCGGTACCGGGATCGGGGGCCTGTCCACGACCGAGAGCAGCCATGCACGCTGGACGCGAAGCCAACCTCTGATCGGCGCCACGCGCTACGCGCTACCGATGCTGATTCCCAACGCCGTTCCAGCCCAGGTCGCCATTCGCTACGGCCTTCACGGCGAGTGCAAGGCGGTCTCGACTGCATGCGCTGCCGGGACGATGGCAATTGGCGATGCTTATCGCCTGATCCGGGACGGCGAACTCGATATGGCTATCGCAGGCGGGTCGGAGAAGACCCTCGAGGACTACGATGGATTCAGCATGATCGGCTTCGACTTGCTGCATACCCTCTCCACCCGCAACGACGACCCGAAGCGCGCGTCACGCCCCTTCGATACAGATCGCGATGGTTTCGTGATGAGCGAAGGCGCAGGACTCCTGATCCTCGAGAAACGGAGTCATGCGGAAGCCAGGGGTGCACGAATCTACGCGGAGATATCTTCTTACGCGTCAACCTGCGATGCGCACTCCATGCTCGCTCTCGAAACATCGGGAGAGCAGATGGCACGCGTCATGCGCCTCGCAATAGAACGTGCGGACGAGGTTATTTCCCGCGATATCGTCTATGCAAACACACACGGCACGTCAACTCGTCTCAATGACCCAACGGAAGCCAAGGCGCTCAGAAGCGTCTTCGGTCACCAGATTCAGGACATTGTCGTCAACTCGACCAAGGCCATGACGGGGCACGCCATCGCGGCATCGGGTGCCCTGGAAACTATCGCGACGAGCCTGAGTCTCGCAACCCGCACGGTTCATCGCTGTGTCAATCTCGAGAACCCGGACCCTGAATGCGACCTGAACTTCGCTCGACAAAACGAACTGGTCGCCCCGCTTGCAGCCCTAACCTCTTCCTTCGGTTTCGGTGGACACAACGCGAGCCTCCTGTTGCGAGCTTCCTGAGGATGCGCGGCACCTGGCTGCTGGTTGTTCTTGCCGGTGTCATTGGAGGATCCTCGTGGCTGCCCCTCGGCCTGTCACCGCTGTTGCCCGTGCCGTTCTTCCTGATCTTCCGCGCGTTGCGACGCGTGGATTCGCAGCGGGACGCGATCAAACTCGGCCTGATTTTCGGCGTCGTGCGCTACGCCGTCTCCTCCCATTTCCTGCTCGAGCTCCTCCGATTCTCTCCCTTGGCGATCGTCTTCTACGGGCTGGCAATCCTCTATATCCTTCCATCAGCCCTTGTGGAGTCCTGGGGGTCCTACTGGCTTGAAAAGCGTACGGGCTTCCCGCGGACGATCGCGTTTGGAATGCTCTATGTCCTGATGGAGAAGGTGCGGACCCTTGGTGATCTTTCCTTTCCCGCAGACCTTCTCTCGAACGGTATGGCCTATCCTGCCTGGCTAGGGTGGACGGCCCTCTTCGGTCCTTACGCGATCACCCTCTGGGTGATGTGTGTTGCGATTCTGCTCGACTACAGCTGGGAATTCGGCCGGGCCAGAATGCGGCCGGCCACCCTCGTCGGCGCGCTCGCCCTTGTGCTGTGGCTCACGCCCCTTGCGGTCTCGCCGCTCTTCGCCCCCAGCGGCGAGGATGATCTTCCGCCCCTCAAGGTCGCCATCGTGCAACCCTATGCGAAGGTCGAAGAGAAGGCGGACGACGCGCACTGGCCTGCACTCTGGTCCCGCCTCGAACGACTGACGCGCCGGGCAGCCCGGAATTCCGAATTGATCGTCTGGCCGGAGAGCAACCGGCCGGGTCCTGCCATCTGGAAGACGGGCGAGCCCTTCCACGACGAGCGGATGGAGACCCTCTCGAAGGAGGTCGGCGTCCCCATCCTCTACGGGAGTGATCTCTTCCGATACGAGAAGCGGCAGGGCCGCGTCGTCTCTCAGCGAATGTACAACGGTGCCGCCCTGGTCACGCCGGATGGCGCCTCCGACTGGTACGGCAAGCAACGCCTTCTGCCCTTCGCGGAGGGTGTTCCCTTTGCCGACCTGATCGGGTGGGACCCTTCGAAGCGGAAGCGCGATCGCAAGCAGTCCCTTCTCACGATGCTGGGAAACTTCTCGCCAGGACCCAAGGCAACGATCTTCGAGGTAGGCTCTGCCCGCATCGGCGTGCTCATTTGCTACGAGGGCCTTTATCCCGAGCTCGCGCGACGCTATGCCAACGAGGGTGCCAACACCCTCGCGGTGCTGACCAACGACGCCTGGTGGGGGCACGGCGTGTTCCCGTACTGGCATGCCCAGATGATCACCGCACGGGCGCGCGAGCTGGGCCTTCCGGTGATCCGCGCGGCCAACAACGGCATCTCTTGTGTCGTAGATCGTGAAGGCTCGAGACAGAAGCAAACGCGTCTCGACGAAATCACAATACTGAAAACCGAGCTGAAACCCAGCGGCGCGAGACCAACCTATTTTGCACGTCATGGTGATTTCGTCATCCCTGCGATCCTCATCGTTCTCTCCGCCGCATTCCTCGTGGGCTTGATCAAGCGCAGCGGGGATACGACATGAGCCGCCGCGCCTGGCTGTATGACTCTCTCCACACTCCCGCTCAGATACTGCGTCCCTTCTGGCGGCTGGGACTCGATGGCGCCGTGCACACGATCCCACTCACGGGTCCACTGATTGTCGCGTGCAACCACGCTTCGTTCATCGATCCATTGCTGCTCGGGCTCCCCTTTCCGCGCAAGATCCACTTCCTGATCACGGACGATTGGTACTACCGCTCGAAGGCTTGGGAGACCTTCTTTGCCTGGTTCGCCACGGAGCCGGTACGCGGAGGGAAACCGCGTGAAACGATTCACGCCGTGTGCCGCCTCCTCGAGCAGGGAAAGGTGGCGGGTATCTTCCCCGAAGGCAGGATCAGTCACGACGGTACGATGCAGCGCTTTCGTCCCGGGCTCGCCCGGATCGCTGCCCTGAGCGGCGCTCCCGTCCTTCCCGTAGCCATCCACGGCTCGTTCCGCTCTCTCCCGCGGACAAGGCTCGTCCCCTTTCCCACTCGCGTAAGGATCCGTGTTGCCAGACCCGTGTACTTCGCGGGGAAGATCAAGGATGGGGTCCCTGACCGGGATTCACGGGAGTCGTTCAAGAAGCTCGTGTTTGACACAATCCAGGCGATGCTTGATCAGTGAAGCATGCATGGCTGCCGGTCTTCGATCGCGAGACGAAGCGCAAGCTGTTGACTTTTCATAAGGCGCGAGAAAAACTCATCCTCCAGGTAGCTTTTTATGGGCCTTCGCATCTTCCTTAGTCTAAGGCTGTCAGCGAGGGCACGGTGCCCGCCTGGCCGGGAGACACAGGGAGGTTGCGTTGGCACGAGTCGTCGTTCTTGGGGCCGGGATCTCGGGGCACACGGCAGCCAGCTTCGCCAGGAGCTGGCTCGGGAAACAGCACGAGGTCGTCGTTATCTCTCCCAACAGCCAGTACAACTGGATCCCGTCGAATATCTGGGTCGGCGTGGGTAAGATGCCCGTGGAACGAGTCGTCCGGCCCTTGGCTCCGATCTACGAGAAGGCGGGCATCGAGTTCCGGCAGGCACTATGCCTGAGCGTTCATCCGGAAGGACATGCGGACTCCGCGGACCCCTACGTCACGATTCGCTACACGGACGCTTCGCGGCAAGGCCAGGAAGAGACGATCCGCTACGACTACCTGGTCAACGCAACGGGACCCAAGCTCAAGTTCGAGGCGACCGAGGGACTGGGGCCCGGGAAGAACTCCCTGTCCGTCTGCACACCAGGCCATGCCCTCGAGGCCTCGGCAGCCCTCGATATCGCCATCGAACGGATGAAGAAAGGTGAGCGCCAACGCTTTCTGGTGGGCACGGGCCACGGCTCGGCCACCTGCCAGGGCGCGGCCTTCGAGTACATCTTCAATCTCGAGTTCGAACTCGAGCGGCGGGGCGTGCGCGACAAGGCCGACCTGACCTGGATCTCCAACGAATACGAGCTCGGAGACTTCGGCATGGGCGGGATGCACCTCCGGCGCGGCGGATACGTAACCCACAGCAAGATCTTCGCCGAGTCCCTCTTCGCAGAACGCGGACTGGATTGGATCACGCGGGCCGCCGTGCAACAGGTGGACCCGGGCCAGGCGCACTACCTCACCCTCAAGGGAGAGCAGGGCACGCAGGACTTCGACTTCGCGATGCTGATCCCGGCCTTCTCGGGGGTCGGGCTCAAGGCCTTCGCGAGGGATGGCTCCGAGATCACCAGCAACCTCTTCAATCCCGGCGGCTTCATGCTGGTCGACGGGGACTACTCCAAGAAGCCCTACGAAGAGTGGGACGCGGAAGACTGGCCGAAGCTCTACCAATCTCCAGCCTACGGCAATCTCTTCGCCTGCGGCATCGCGTTTGCACCACCCCACGCGATCTCCAAGCCCATGACGAGCACGACCGGGGTTCCGATCTTTCCCGCACCACCCCGCACCGGCATGCCCTCGGCGACGATTGGCAAGGCGGTCGCGAAGAACATCGTCGGCATGATCGGCGGCGCCCCTGCCCCAACCCACAAGGCCTCGATGGCCCGCATGGGCGCCGCCTGCGTGGCCTCGGCAGGAGCGAATCCCTTCAGTGGCACGGCCGCCTCGATAACCGTGTTCCCGATCATCCCGGACTTCAAGCGCTTCCCGGAGACCGGCCGGGACACGCGCTATACCTTCGGGGAGATCGGCCTCGCGGGACATTGGATCAAGAACATCCTGCACCATGTGTTCCTGTACAAGGCCCAGCTCAAGCCCGGCTGGAAGCTGATTCCGGAATAGAGGGGAGATCATGCCTGAGAATCAAAGACCCTACGGCGCCGCGTTCTTCCCGCCGCGGCCCACGAGCTTCACGCGCTTCTGGCGGACCTTTCCGCCCTACCAGTTGCTGCGCTTCCTCATCATCAACATCAAGATGATGCGTATCATCTCAAAAGGGCACTGAATCCCTTCAAGAAGACGCTGACTCTCACAATTCGCCGGCCCTGCGGCAGGCACCTCGTGTCGGCCTGCTGCACGAAGGGCCGATCGCGATCCGCCGGAACCCCCCGCACCGAGCCGGGCCGCCATCAATGCCAGATCATCGG
>JANTFM010000145.1 GCA_024763475.1 Acidobacteriota bacterium
TGCCATCCGCACTCATGTGATCCTTCAGACCGCGCCAGATCTCTGCACGGTGATCCCGGAAAATCTTGGCTTTCTCGCTCATCATCCTGTCTCCACTGCGCGTTCCGATGGCCTCCAGCCGGCGAAGCACCGGGGCGGCGGCAGCCATCATCCCGGATCCAAAGTCACCCCGTCAAGCCCGTCGGCCACCAGAAAGCGGAGGAACTTTTCTCACAAATCCGACCTGCGCCCGGCAATCAGGCCATCAGTGTTTGGCCTTCACCGGATAGACGGGAGTCTCCGGGAGCTCCATGGGATCGTCTTCGATCGTACGGAGCAACAACTCCACCGCATACTCGAGCTGGGGATCACGGCCGGCCAACGCCTCGGAGGGAGGGTTGTCCACCACGACCGTCGGCTCGACGCCATGACCTTCGACGGGCCAGGTCCCGTCGAGACCCACCAGGCCAAACTGCGGCGGAGTCGTCACCGCACCGTCCACGAGCGTCTGATGGGGCTCGATGCCGATGACACCACCCCAGGTGCGCATGCCGATCACCGGCGCCAGGCCCCGAACCTTGATCGTCTGGGCAAAGAACTCGCCGTTCGAGCCGGTATCCTCGTTGATCAGCACGGCAAGGTGCCCGTGGAACACTCTTTCCGGGTCCCTCAGCTGCTTGCCCTCGCGGGGCTGGGTCAGCGACCAGACCTTGCGCTCGAGGCGATCCACGATCATGTCGCCTACGAAACCCCCGCCGTTGTACCGCTCGTCGATGATCATGCCCTGCTTGAAGTACTGGGGGTACCAGTAGCGTGCGAACTGGATCAACCCGGGCTCCATCATGTTCGGCAGGTGGAGGTAACCGATCTTGCCTCCCGAGGCCTGGTCCACCTTGCGGCGGTTTCCTTCGACCCATGCGTGGTAACGCAGCGGGCTCTCGCTCCCCAGCGGCGTGATAACGCAGGTCGCGGCTCCTTCTGCGACAGGCTCATCATGGTAGGAAAGCTCAACACCACGCCCCACCTTGTCCTCCAGGAAGGAATAGATGTTCGCAGAAGAGGGCACGGGCTCCCCGTCGATTGCAATCAAATAGTCCCCCTCCTCGATATCACAACCGAATTCCTCGAGGGGAGACCGCCAGCGGGGGTTCGATGCGTCGCCCGGCACGATCCTGGCAATGCGGTGGAACGCGCTCCCTTCCGGCTGGTCAAAGGAAGCCCCGAGCAGCCCCACCGGCACACGCGCCGCAGCGGGTCCCAGCTCACCCCCATGAATGTAGGTGTGGCCGATATTGAGTTCACCGATCATCTCACCGATCAGGTAGTTCAAATCGGCACGATTGCCGCAGTCGGGCACGAAGCGGCGGTACTTCTCGCCGATGCGGGCCCAGTCGACGCCGTGCATGCCGGGGTCGTAGAACCAGTCTCGTTGAACTCGCCAAGCCTCGTTGAAAATCTGCAGGAACTCCTCCTGGCGGTTGACCTTGATCTTCACCCGGCTCAGGTCCACGAGGCCGTCTCCAACCTTGGCCGCCTTGCCTGAAGGGATGATGCCGAAGCGGCTTCCGGACCGATAGACCAGCTTGTGGCCATCGCTCGAGAGATGGTAGTTCCCGATGCCGGACAGGAAGGTCTCGTCTGTCTCTCCGTCAAGGGTGTAGTGGTGCAGGTCCAGGTGGCCACCCGTCGTATCCGACACCGCCTGGTACTTGAGAAACTCCCGTTCTGTCTTCGCAAGATAGAAGAAGCCGTCTGCGCTTCCTTCGAGGCGGAAGTAATTTCCGGGCGCGACACCTGGTACGGCGAGAATCCGGGCTTCCACACCCTCGATGTCGATCGACGGCAGGTCGCTCTCATCCCCCTCGGACGCGCCTCCGTCCTCTTCATCGATCACCGAGGCCTTCACCCGTGCATACTTCGGCGCGAAGGGACTGGGCATTCCGTCTTGGAGCAGGACCAGGTAGGGTTGAACCACGTCGAGAAACACGTGATTTTGGTCAATCGCCCCCATCGTCGGCGTCAGCGACCGCCCGGAAAGGAAGTAGAGGTAGCGCCCATCGGGAGAGAACGACGGGGACCAGTCGTTGGTCATCCATGAGCTGAGGCGCTGCGTCTCGCCGCTCTCGATCGAGAAGAGGAAGATCGACTCGTAGAGGGAGCGCTCCAACTTCGTGTAGGCGATCCATTTCGAATCGGGAGAGAAGACGTAGTCCTGGATTCCCCAGCGCTCCCAGGCGTCGTCATACTCGCCTTGCGCGATGGTTTTCTGCTGCTGGGATGCCACGTCCAGCAGATTCAAGGCCATCGTCTTGTCGGAATAGAGCAGGTACTTGCCGTCCGGGGACCAGCTGTGCTGGGTCAAGAATCCCTTCCTGCCACTGGTGAGCTGGAGCCACTGCCTTCCTGCGGCGGGGTCGATCAGCCAGATCTCCTCCTCGCCACTGCGATCGGACACGAACGCGACGGTCTCGCCATCCGGCGACCACACGGCGTTCTTCTCTCTCGAGGCGGAACGACGGCTCAGATTGCGCGGCTCTCCGTCCTCCGGCTCCGCCGGGATCTCGAGGATTTCGCCCCGCGCGCTCAGGATCAGCTTGTCCCCCGAAGGAGACACCCGGAAGGACTGAACGTTCTTCGAAGCATCCACGCGCTCCGTACGCACCTTCGTGAGGTCACTGCGGAGGCGGACGGGTACCGGGGTCACCTCAGCGCTTTCGAGGTCCAGGAGATGCAGCGACTCCGCGTACTGGAAGACAATCTTCCCCGTGCCGATCGACGGGTACTTGATGTCGTAGTCGGTATAGCTTGTCAGAGCCGTCACCTCGAAGGTCTGCGGATCAAGACGGTAGAGGTTCATCGTGCCCGCCGTGCGATCGGACAGGAAGTAGAGCCCGCTCTCATCCCACATCGGGTAGTTGTCGCTACCCACCCAGTCCGTTGCGCGGTGGAAATCGCCTGCCGCCAGGGAGCCAACCCAGATGTCCTGCGCCGTCCCTCCCTGGTGCCTCTTCCAGGTCCGGTCCTCCCGGGAGATCCTGTTGTAGGCCAGCTGCAACCCATCCGGTGACAGCGCCGCCAGGCCGGCCCGATCCACCGGCAGTCTCACCGGCATGCCACCTTCGAGAGCGACCATGTAGAGTTCCTCTCGGCCGAATCCGCGGGGTGCGGAGACGCGGGACGAGCGGAAGAGCACGCGAGACCCTGTCGCATTCCAGCCCAGGACCCGGTCGCGGGACGGATGCCAGGTGAGCCGCCGGGGCTCGCCCCCCCGGGCGTCCATGACGTACACGTCGGAACCGCCGTCGTAGGAAGCCGTGAAAGCGATCAGGCTGCCGTCGGGATTGAAATGCGCATAGCGCTCGACGCCCGCATCACGGGTGATGCGCCGTGCGTCGCCACCCGCGCTGGACACGAGCCAGAGATCTCCCTCGTAGGTGAAGACGATCGTGTCACCCGAGACGTCAGCATTCCGCATCAGGTGAGACTCCAAGTCTCCCGCGGGAACAGCTCCGGCGCAGAGAAACAGGCAGGCAGCGGCGATCAACAAGACTCGATTCATGGGCTATTCCTCAGCTTTCCGCGGACTCAAGCGTGGTATGAGGCGTCAACGATAGCGCCCCGCACGCCTCGCGTCAGCCCCTTGTCATGGGCACAGGCCCTCTTCGCCGGGTGCCGCAGTGCCGAGCCTGCACCAACTCGACCAGCGCTTTCGCCTGACTTGTCCTTCCTGCCGAATTGATGGCAAGAATCACCTCTATCTGCATGTTTCCACTGTAGTTCTCACGCGCGGGGCCGATATTGCCTTGGTGAGGGGATCTCGCATCGGTGCCATTGCGGGCGCACCGGCGACAGAGTCCGGAGAGAGTTCGATGCTGACGAGACTTCAGGTACTCGGTACGAAGTGGAAAATCGCCTTGACGTTTGCGGGAGTCCTGACGCTCTTCGGCGTGGCCGCCGGCAGCTTCCTGACCCATGAGCTGCGATCCCAGATCATCGCGGATGAGGACCAGCGCTTTGCCGAGATGCGTATCCAGGTCGAATCCGCCATGACGGCCGAGCTCGAGAAGGCCTCCAACGCGGCGGCCGTCTTCGTCGAGAATCCTGAGGTCCAGCAGATGTTCGCGGAGGGGCGGAGGGAAGATCTCGCCGCGGCCTACGCGAAGGTCTACGACCGTCTCAAGCACGAGGGGGTCCGGCAGGCCCAGTTCCACTTGCCCCCGGCAACCTCGTTCCTGCGCCTGCACAAGCCCTCGAAATTCGGGGATGACCTCTCGGGCTTCCGCATGACGGTCCTCGCCTGCAACAGGGACAAGACCGTGATCCAGGGGCTCGAAGAGGGCCGCGGCGGATACGGGTTCCGCTATGTGGCTCCGATCAGCTGGCAGGGCAAGCATGTCGGGAGCTTCGAGATCGGCCGCAACTTCAGCGTCCCTTTCCTCGAAGAAATGAAGAGAATCACGGGTGATGAATGGTCGATCCACCGCGTCACGGAAGGACCGTCCGTGACGACCTTCGGCGATGCCAGCACCTTCGTCGCGACCGTTCCGGAGGATATCTATCCTCTTGATGAAGCCCTGACGAAGGCGGTCCTTGCCACGCAGTCGGTGGTCATCCGGCGCGTGCAGGTCGGTTCAGAGGATCTCGCCATCGTCGCTTTCCCGTTCCATGACTACCAGGGGAACGCAGCGGGCTATATCAAGGCTGTGGTCAACCGCAGCGACGTTCTCTCGGAGTTCAGGTCCGCCCGCAACGCCGTGTTCCTGGGGGTCTTTCTTGCGTTGCTCTTGGGGACAGCCGTGGCCTGGTATCTTGGAGCCTGGCTCTCCGCTCCCCTCGTGCGTCTCGCAAAGCGCGCCCGCGAGCTGATGGGCGAGATGCCTGAGCTGCAACGGGAGAACAACCGCAGCGACGAGATCGGCATCCTCTCGGAGTCCATCGAAGCCATGGGCGAGTATCTTCGAATGAATACGGAATCCGCCAAAGCCCTTGCGAGCGGAGACCTGTCCCGCCGGATCGATGCCAGGGGTGACAATGACCAACTCGGCCAGGCCCTGCTGCATCTCCAGCACATTCTCAGCGAGGTCAACCGGGAGGTCCATGGGCTGGCAGTCTCTGCCCGGGAAGGACAGCTCGAGACTCGGGCCGCCACCACCGATTTCGAGGGCGAATGGGCCCAGATGATCGATGGCATCAACGAAATCGTCGGCGCCATGGCCGCACCCTCCGATGAGGCGATCCGCGTTCTCGAGACTGTCGGAAAGGGAAAGCTCGACGCACGCATGAGCGGTCAGTACGCCGGGGACTACAATAAGATCAAGCAGTCGCTGAACGCGGCGCTCGACCATCTGGGCCGCAGCATCGAGCATGCCGACTCGGCCCAGGCCACCGCCGCGGAGAAAGCCGCAGAAGCCGCCGAAAAGACTGCGGAGGCGGAGAAGGCCCTGCAGTCGGTCAACGACGCCGCGGTGCGAGAGAAGCAGCAGGCGCTGGAACTCCAGGCCAAGGTGGAGAGCATTCTCGCGGTCGTCGAAGACGCGGCCGCCGGGGACCTCACGCAGAAGCTCCAGGTCTCAGGCACAGACTCGATCGGCCAGATGGGCGAAGGCCTCGCGATGTTCTTCCTCAACCTCCGCGAGAGCATCGCGGGCATCGCGGGACAGGCGAAGACTCTCTCCGGAGCCTCGACGCACCTGAATGAGATCAGCCAGACCATGGGCGGTTCCGCCGACGAGACCTCGGATCAAGCCAGCATCGTCGCGGCCGCCGCCGAGGAGATCAACCAGAACGTCCAGGCCGTAGCCGCCGCGACGGACGAGCTGGGGGCGAGCATTCGGGAGATCTCCGATAGCACGCAGAAGGCCTCTGAGATCTCTTCGAAGGCTGTGCGCGTCGCGGAGAAAACCAGCGGGATCATCAATGCCCTCTCCTCGAGCAGCGTGGAAATCGGCGACGTGATCAAGCTGATCAATTCGATCGCCGAGCAGACCAATCTCCTCGCCCTCAACGCCACGATTGAGGCGGCTCGCGCCGGCTCGGCAGGCAAGGGCTTCGCGGTCGTCGCCGGGGAGGTGAAGGAACTGGCCAAGCAGACCTCCGACGCCACCGACGAGATCGCGCAGCAGGTCGAACGCATTCAGGGTGATACGGAGGGCGCGGTCACCGCGATCGGCGAGATCTCCCAGATCATCGAGGAGGTCAGTGGTCTCCAGCTCACGATCTCCGGCGCCGTCGAGGAACAGTCCGCGACGACCAACGAGATCGGGCGAACGGTCAGCGAAGTGGCCACCGGCACGGCCGAGATCGCAACCAACATCGCACGGGTCGCCGAAGCCACCGCCTCGGTCTCCCACGGAGCCGGGGAGAGCCAGAAGACGGCTGGAGAGCTGGCCGCACTCTCGGCGAAGCTCGACGAGCTCGTATCGCAGTTTAGTTACTAGCCTTCGTCCGCCGGCTCATGGCCCCTCGGCGAGCTGAGCCTACGGGGTGCCAGGAAACGGAAGGATGGCCCGGTGGATCTCCACCGGGCTTCCGTTTGTTCTCGAGGCCTGCGAGGGCAGCTGGACCACGATCGGGACGCCGGCGGCGTACGCCACGGCACTCAGGCAATCGTCGAGGGCCAGCTCTCCGGGGGTGAAGACGATCTCACGCACGAGGGGCCGAGTCTCACCGCTGGACAGGCGCACCAACGCCGCAATCGGCTCTCCGACCAAGAGCCAGCGGTCCCCTTCCTGCCAGGTATCCTTCATCTTCTTCGGGCTGCGGTGGGATCCCGCCACGGCCAGGTAGAGCTCGGTCGTAGGGTCCAGTTCGCTTTCCACGACCACCAGGCCAGGCACGCCTTCGACATGGCGTCGTTCCACCTGGCCTTCCGCATGATCTCCAGCGCGTGGCGTTGACGCCTCTGCTCCTGCTCCCATTCGCCGCGCCACGCGGCGGAGGAGACCTCCCGCGCGGTGAGCCAGCGGCGAGAGCGCCATACCCCGCGATGCCGTCAGCGAGACGAGAGCTCGCCGTTCGACACCAAGCTGATCCTTCTGCGCACCATGGCCAGGCAGATAGTCCACGATCGCGGGAGTCGTCTCCTTCCAGCTGCGTTCGTGGGCCAGCCACATCACGATCGATCCGGGACTGAGCGCGGCCAGACGCTGGTCGTAGACCGTCGAGTACGCGATCAGCGTCTCTCCGATGCGAAAACAAAGGATCGCCGCGGCAGGGACGCCGGCGACCTGCAACTCGTAGAGCCTGGACCACCCCCGCCGGTCTGCCGCGCGCAGGAGTTCCCTGCGGTGACGGAGCATCCGCTCGCCCAACGCACCCTTCCAGCCGTCTCCGTGCAACGCGACATACGATGCGAAGCCCTCCGATGCCGCGTCTCCACCCGGATCACCCCACGTCCTCAGTTGCAGTTCACCGAGGCGCTTCGCCTTGTTCGAGAAGTTCTTCACCGTGCGGTGGAACTTCCTGAAGCGGCTGCAGTGCTCTTTCCAGTCCCCCGTGGGGTAGACGAAGCACTCGCTCGATCCTTCGCGCCGGGATGTGTTGAACCCCGCGCGCGCCAGGCTGGACTCGAGACTCCCGGTCAGCGGATCCCGGTCCGGGAGGGCCAGGAGCTCGAGCTGCGAGGCCCCTCCTTCCACTAACCCCTCCACGAGGGCGTCAAGAACCTGGGCCTCGCCAGCTGCCGGATCCACGATGGGGCGGTAACGCGGCCGATATCCGAAGCCCGCGATGCGATAGCGCCCCCTGCCGGTCTTCTGCATCGGCAGCAGGCCGACCAGCCGACCCGCATCAAAAACGGCCGGGACGAGCACCCGCGCTCGATCCCCGGGATCGATCGCCGCCAGCCAGGCCTGGAACCACGCGTAGGAATCGTAGAGATCGGCCTGCTCGCCCCGTGCTGCGGGGAACGCGTCCCACGCTGCCGAGAGTTCCGCCAGCTCGTCGAGTGACGTGATCAGACGCCGATCAAACCCCACGGTTCTCCTCCAAAGACCTGTTCACTGCGACGGCATGACCGGTGCTCCAACGATGCCGCACATTCTCACCGCCCCTTACCTACCCACGCAAGGCCCTTTGTCTGTTCCGTTCGTCAGGACTACAAGAGACGGCCGGGGCCGATGACATCCCTGCCGAAGCGGCGCCGGAGCTCGTCGGCGGCGCGCGCGATCTCGCGGGAGCGCTCCCGCTCGTCGTCGGGGAAGAGAGGCGGGGGGATCTCCCGGCGCGGAATCAGCTTCGTCACGCCGACGCCGAGCAGACGGACACCACGCCCGCGAAACGGCGTCTTCTCCTGCCACAGACGCTTCGCCGCGTGATAGATCTCCTCCGTGAGTTCCGCCGGCTCATCCAGCGTCAGGCTGCGGGTCACGGTTCGGTAGCGAGCGTCCCGCACCTTGAGGACGACGGTCCGGGCACAGAGTTCCTTCCGGCGCAGGGTCTGCGCGACGCCCTCGGAACGTGCCAGGAGCTCCCGGAGGATCGTCTCTTCGTCGACCAGGTCCTCGAGGTAGGTCCTCTCCTCGGAGATGGATCGTCTGTGGCGGGAGCCCTCGAGGGGCGTGTCATCGTCTCCGCGGGCCCGTGCGGCGAGAAAGGAGCCCGTCCGAACACCGAAGTGACGCCGCAGCGAGCCCTCATCCGCCACGGCCAAGTCCCCGATGAGACAGAAGCCCCTGCGCTGGAGCGCCGCCGCGAGCTTGGGCCCAACACCAGGAATCCTCTGGACCGAGAGCGGATGGATGCGCGTTTTGAGATCGGCGCCACGAAGCAGGACGAGACCCGCGGGCTTCTCGAGATCCGAGGCGATCTTCGCCAGGAAGCGGCACCCGGCGACGCCGATGCTGGCGCTGAGCCCCTCGTCCTCGAGGAGTCTCGCTTGAAGCATGCGAGCCAGAGGAGCCGCCTCTTCGATGGCCGGGATCACGCCGCTGAGATCCCCGTAGGCCTCATCCACCGACACCTGCTCGATGAGCGGAATCTCGCCGGCGAGCATGGTGAAGATCCTCTGGGAGATCTCACGGTAGAGATCGGGGCGGCCCCGAAGCCAGACAGCCTCGGGACAGAGACGCTCTGCGTTCAGCGAGGGCATGGCAGAGTGGACTCCGTAGCGGCGCGCCTCGTAACTGCAGGTCGCCACCACCCCGCGGCGGCCCCGGTGCCCGATGATCACCGGCCGCCCCACGAGGGACGGATCCTCCCGCTGCTCTATCGCTGCGAAGAAGGCATCCATATCCAGGTGGAGAATGATGCGAGCGGCCATGCCTGAGATTGTAGTCTCCCGCGCCCAAAGGTCCTCGTCTTCTTCGCCGACCGTCGGCACCTCTGGCTGCGTTTGGCGAGGAGCGAGAAGCCCGGAATATGCATGAGCCCTTCGGCCGAAACAGCGTATCTGCACACTGGCCGGGCCCTTTCGGGCCCTCGCACCCGTACTCGGCTCAAACAGCC
>JANTFM010000146.1 GCA_024763475.1 Acidobacteriota bacterium
CCGCGATCGCGGCCTCGCGCTCGGCTGCCCGGCGCAAGTACTCGGAGCGTGCTTCAACCAGCGCCTGCTTCTCCTCGTCGGTCGGCAGGGCCTGCTCGTCTGCCCGTACCGAGAGGTGGCGCAACCACTGATCTGAGAGCTTGATACGCCGGAGCATTTCTTTCTCGAGTTCAACGGAACCGTCGAAGAGGAGCACCGTGTAGTTGCCCTCGGTGTGCTTCTTGATGGGATAGGCGAGCTTTCTGCGGCCCCAACGATCCACTTTGTGCACGGCGCCGCCTTGGGCACCGACGAACTCTTCAAAAGTCGTCAGCAGGCGGTCGTGCTCAGCTTCGGGGATCGTGGGATCCGCCACAAGGACCATCTCGTAGCGACGCATTCGGATTCCCTCCTGGGCGTCAGGCCCCGGCCACAGGGCGCGGGGCGAGGGTTATGTAGGACCCGGAATCGAGAGGCTGGGAGCCTCCCCCGGGCGGATTGCCGGGGGATATTAGCAGGCCCCCGGCGTTCCCGCCACGTCTCGTGAGCATTCCGCCCGGAACAACCCAAGAGAAACGCGCCGAGACAAACGGGTCAAACCAGCATCGGGGCAATCACCAGTGCCACGACACTCATCAGCTTGATGAGGATGTTCAGCGAGGGGCCCGCGGTGTCCTTAAAGGGATCGCCAACCGTGTCTCCGATCACCGCAGCGTGGTGGGCTTCGGATCCCTTGCCACCGCCATGACCTTCTTCGATGTACTTTTTTGCGTTGTCCCAGGCACCGCCCGCGTTGGACATGAAGATCGCCATCATCACACCGGAGGCTGTCGTGCCGGCCAGGAGCCCGCCGAGGGCTGCCGGTCCGTCGATGATGAATCCGAACTTGCCAGCGAAGCCCACGGCAACCGGCGCGAGTACCGCAAGGAGGCCGGGAACGACCATCCGCTTGATCGCCGCTTGAGTCGAGATATCAACGCACTTGGCATACTCGGCCCTCGCCGTACCCTCCATCAATCCGGGAATCTCCCGGAACTGGCGGCGGACCTCCTCAATCATCTCGAAAGCGGCCTGGCCAACAGCCTTCATCGCCATCGAGGAAAAGAGCATCGGCAGCATCGCGCCAAGCAGGAGGCCCGCGATGATCTGCGGATCCGCCAAGTCCATGACGAGCATCTCGCCGCCCTTTGAAACCTGAGTCTGGAAGGCGGAAAAGAGAGCGAGAGCGGTGAGCGCGGCCGAACCGATCGCAAAGCCCTTGCCGATGGCAGCCGTCGTATTCCCGACGGCGTCGAGGTTATCGGTGCGCTCGCGCACCTCGGCCGGCAGCCCGCTCATTTCCGCGATACCGCCCGCGTTGTCTGCAATCGGGCCATAGGCATCAACTGCCAGCTGAATGCCTGTCGTCGAGAGCATTCCCAACGCGGCCAGCGCGATCCCATAGAGCCCGGCCAGGCGATAGGAGACGAGAATGGCAGCTACGATCCAGATGACGGGAAGCGCGCAGGACTGCATCCCCACGCCCAGGCCCGAGATGATGGTCGTCGCAGCTCCAGTCTCGGAGTCCCGCGCTATATCGTGAACCGGTTTTCTCTCCTTCGAGGTGTAGTACTCGGTCGTAAGCCCGACGAGTACACCAGCCACCAGGCCAGCGATACTGGCTGCGAAGAGGCCGCCCCAACGAACGGGCTCACTGCCCGCCGCAAACACGATGCCTTCCGCTGGAACCCAGAACCTGGTCAGCAGGAAGGTGCCAACAATCATCAGGCCACCAGAGACGAACATCCCGGAATTCAGGGCAGCCTGGGGGTTACCCCCCTCCTTGACGCGGACGAAGAAGGTACCGATCACCGAAACGACGATCCCGACCGCAGCGATTGCCAGTGGCAGGAGAGTCGCTTCCTTGAAGCCGGAAATTGCAGCCGCGCCGATCACCATCGAACCGACAATGGCGCCAACATAGGACTCGAAGAGGTCGGCGCCCATACCGGCCACGTCACCCACGTTGTCCCCGACGTTGTCCGCAACAACAGCTGGGTTCCGCGGATCGTCTTCCGGAATACCCTGCTCGACCTTGCCGACGAGGTCCGCACCGACATCCGCCGCCTTGGTGTAGATCCCGCCACCAACGCGAGCGAAGAGTGCAATCGAGGACGCGCCAAGCGAGAAACCAGCGAGGATCGTGACCACAGCGGAAAGGCTCTCGCCGGCCATCGGCTCGACACCGAGGATACTGGTACCCCAGTAGAGCCAGAGGAGGCCCCCGAGCCCGAGAACGCCGAGACCAACCACGCTGAGGCCCATGACCGAACCGCCGGTAAACGCCACATCGAGCGCACGGTTGAGACTCGTCCGCGCAGCCTGGGTCGTCCGAATATTCGCGGCAGTTGCGACCCGCATGCCGAAGTAGCCGGCGAGACCGGAGCAGATGGCACCCACGACGAATGAGAACGCAATCAACGGGTGCTTGAAGTTCGCGCCACCGTCTCCCATGTTGCCGAGGGCCAGCAGCACCGCGACGGCAACAACGAAGAGGGCAAGAACCCGATACTCCCGCCCCAAGAAGGCCATCGCGCCCTCGCGGATGGCAGCGGCGATCTCCTGCATGCGCTTGTCGCCATCCTCAGACCGATTGACTTTCGCGGCACGCATCCACGCGAAAAGCAATGTCAGAACACCCAGTCCCGGCACCACGTAGAGCAAAATTTCCATCGTCGCCATCCCTCCAGGCTCCCTGTTGCGACCATCCGCGGCCACGACCTGGGATACCGATTTCTCTTAGGCCATCTCGTTACCGTGAAAGCGACGCATGGCCCCTTCCACTCCGTCCGCCAAAAGGCTCTCGACGGCGTTCGCCGCCGTGTCGATGCTTTCCCGCAGCAGTACGGTCTCCCCAGGAAGAGGGCGGGACAGAACGTAGCGCGCCATGTCTGCGCCCCCACCGGCGGGACGCCCGATGCCGACTCGAACCCGCAGGAAATCGCGGGTTCCAAGCTGCGAAGCGATCGAGGACAGCCCCTTGTGCCCGGCGATACCGCCACCGACCTTGATCTTGACGACCCCCGGCAACAGATCCGCCTCGTCGTGAATCACTACGAGGTCGGACGGACCGTAGCCGTGATAGGCGAGAAGCGGCTTAGCCGCCTCTCCGGATCGGTTCATAAACGTCAAAGGACATGCCAAAATCACTGACCTTGCGGCGGCTCGACCCTTCCCGAATCGCGCTCTGTGCCGCAGCCGATCGAGAATGATCCCGTGGCGCCTGGCGAGTTCTTCAACAACCGCAAAGCCCACGTTGTGCCTTGTCCCGTCGTATTCCCGCCCGGGATTCCCCAAGCCCAGAATCAGCATGAGACCCTACGACTCGTCGCTAGTACTCTCTCCCTCCGATTCTTCGGATGCCTCGGTGGCATCCTCAGCCTCCTCACCCTCAACGACCTCGACCTCTTCTTCGGCGGCCTTGCCAATACAGTTGACGATTGTGGCCGTCGGCGGGGACATGAGCGTCACCCCTTCCGGAAGTTCAATATCTTGGGCCTCGAGGTGCTGGCCGATCTTGAGAGCCTCGATATTGGCAGCGAAATGAGTGGGAATATTGGCAGGCAGTACCTCGATGACCACACTGCGGTTGACGAAGTCGATCAGACCGCCTTCATCCTTGACGCCTGAGGCCACTCCCACCAGCTCCACGGGAACGCTGACTTGAATCGTCTTGTCCATATCGACCCGGACGAAGTCTGCGTGCTCGATCGTCTCGGTGGCGGGATGGCGCTGAACGTCGCGAATCATCACCATCCGCTTGAGCGCCTGGCCCCCCACCTTTAGATGAATCAAGCTGTTGAGTCCGGTTGGCGAATCGATGATCGCCTCGACGGGTCTGGGGTCGACCTGAACACTGACCGGCTCGCGGCCCCCACCATAGACCACCGCGGGGATGTAGCCGGAGGCTCTCAGGCGCCGCGATTCGTTCTTGCCTGTCGTCTCCCGTTCCACAACTTCAATGTGAGATTCCTGGTTCATAGCTTCCGGTCCTTCTTCCGGATCAACGCCCGGTCCTTGCGTGCCGACCCATCACACGAACAGCGAACTGATCGACGAATGCGTATGAGTCCTCTTGATCGCCTCAGCCAAGAGCCAGGCGACCGAGAGAACCTCAATCTTCCCACTGCCGATTTTCTCCTCGCTCAGCGGGTGCGTGTTGGTCACTGCGATACTCGTGACGGGGCATTCTGCCAGCCGTTCCATCGCCGCGCCAGAAAGAACTGCATGGGTGAAACAACCCCGCACGGAGCGCGCCCCACTCGCCATCACCATCTTCGAAGCACCCGCGACGGTTCCCGCAGTATCAATGATGTCATCGACAATCACACAGTTTCGTCCGTCGACCTCTCCAATGAGATGCATCGTTTCGGCGATATTCGCACCTGTTCGTCGTTTATCAACAATCGCCAGATTCGCTTCCAAACGCTTCGCATAGAATCGCGCACGTTCGACACCGCCTGCATCGGGCGAGATGATGGTCAAATCCGCAACTTTCAGATCCCGCAGATAGTCAACAAACACCGGCGCGGAGTAGAGATGGTCCACCGGGATGCCAAAAAAGCCCTGAATCGCAGGCGCATGCAGATCCATCGTCAAGACCCGGTCCGCCCCGGCCGTCTGGATCAGGTCCGCGACCATTTTCGCGGAGATCGGCACCCTCGGGCGATCCTTACGCTCCTGCCTTGCATAGCCATAGTACGGAATGACCGCAGTAACCCGGGCCGCCGACGAGCGTTTGAACGCATCCAGCAAGAGGAGTAGCTCCAACAGGTTATCGCCAGGCGGGTGGGTTGGCTGAATGATAAACACATCCGCGCCACGAACGTTTTCGAGGACGGAACACTTGATCTCGCCATCGGAAAAACGCCCCAGTTCCGTCTGCCCCACGGGGATGCCAAGCCGGTCACATATCTCCGCGGTCAGCGAGGGATGAGCCAGCCCACCAAAGACTTTCAAATCCCCGAAGGCGGCAGCGCAAGACAAGTCATCCACGGTCGTGTTCCTCAGCGCTCTCGGCGAGATATCGCCTTGAGAGCATTCCGTTCCAGGGACAAAGGGACCCTGGCCGATTTCGCGTTTGATCTCCGAACAATAGAAGCGATCTAGATCCCCCGCAGCTCTGGGCGATATCCCTCCGCTCCTGGAGCCTCGGGAAGAGTTGGTGCGGAACTGTTCACCTCAAGCACATGATCCTCCGCTTGTTCGGCCTCCCTCGGCCTGCGAACCTTGCCCTCCGAATCGTCTGCAGACAAGAGCTCCTCGTAGCGGCAGAGGATCCGCTCCTCGATCATCTGACGGGTCTCGGTATTCAAAGGGTGAGCCACATCACGGAAGGTCCCGTTCTTCCTGCGTTTTGAAGGCATCGAGATGAACAGACCGTTCTGACCATGGATGACCTTGATGTCCGAAACCATGAAGCAGCGATCAAAGACGATGGTCACATAAGCTTTGAGTTTGTCTTCATCGACCGGAAAAACTCGAATGTCAGTGATGTCCACGATGACTACTCCTCCCCTCCGCTTCGGATTCTCGCAAAGCACTCACTTCTTCTCGTGAAACGGTCCGCGCCACCCGCACCCAAGCCGCGGGCAGAAGTTGCTCGACTCGGCGCGCGGCAGCTTGAGCGGATCCAGCCTGCTCGAAGAGAGCGAACACGACGTTACCGCTCCCCGTCATCGTCGAAAGCCCTCCCAGACCTTCGAGCAACCGCACCAGATCGCGGAGTCGCGGACGCAGTTCCATCGCTGCCGGCAACAAGTCATTCCCCAAGGGAGGTAACCCTTGCACACCCTCCCGCAAATGATGAAGGAACCGCTGGAGCTTAGGTGCTTTAGCTCCTTGAGTCAATCGTCTTCTCGCACGGGAATAGACCTCTGCCGTGGAGAGACCGGGTCCGTCCGAGAGCAGGACCACCGGAAGGCTTGGCAGGCTAGGTAGCGGCTCGATCTGGTCCCCTTTTCCTGTCCCGAGAGCCAGGCCGCCCTGCATCAGGAAAGGAACGTCCGCGCCCAGTTCCGCGGCGATGTCAGCGATCCTGTCTGGCTGGAGCTGCTCGGGGAGGAGGCGTTGCAGGCCCCACAAGATGGCAGCCGCATCGGCGGAGCCACCACCGAGTCCGGCTTCAGCCGGGATCTCCTTCCTGAGATCGATCTCGATCCGTCCCCGCCACCGGCTGGCCTGCGCCCACGCGTGCGCCGCCCGCCACGCCAGGTTCTTCTCGGGGGGGCAGTCGATGGCCAGCCCGCGCATCGAAAGTGCGAGATCGAGCTCTGATCCCTCGCGGACGGTCACGCCGAGTTCATCACACAGATCGATCGTTTGATAAACCGTCGCAATCTCCGTGTACGCGCCCGGAAGGGAGCCGATCACATCGAGCACCAGGTTGAGTTTCGCGAACGCTCGCACGCGGGCGTGCGCACTACTTCTCATGGAAGATCCCCTCGGGCCGCGGATCGTCTGCAGTCACCTGCACGACGCGAAAGGTGGCAGGCGGCGTCGGCCAAAGCGCACGGCCGCGCGCAGGCGATCGACGGCCGAGGACCAGGTTGAGGGAGTCTCCCCTGGCAGAGATCGCCTCTGCGGAAAACGCGCCCCCGGCGAGTTCCCGTCGAATCGACCACTCCCCGAGCTCGGTCTTCCCCTCCCTGAAATCTCCCAACAACAACCTCAGCATCGCCTCGGAAAGGGGCAGTCCGGTCCACGCCAACCAAACCCGAGGGTCATCTGGGCCGTCGATCGCAAGGCGCTCCTTGGGGAAGATCCAGCGCGCGTGACCGCCGCCGACTGCGCCACTGAGAACGGCAGCTCCTATGCGACCCCGAATTTCGAAGACGAGCGGAGCGTTCCTACACAGTCGAAGATTCGCACGAAAACGGGTAGGCTTCCCCCCCGCAGCACCGGGGAGATAACGCCCCAGGAAGAGCAGATCCTCACACGCGGACGGTTCCAGAGATATCGCTGGCTCGACGCGATGTGCGGACGCGCAGGCACTCAGGACAAACGCGGCCAGCGCGAGAAGAACTGCCCGTGTCGTCTGCGTCACGGACCGCTCCCCGTGTCTTCCAGGGCGCGGATCTTCTCTTCGAGCTGGCGCTGTCCTCCCTCGGCGTAGGAGCGGGCAGCCTGCCACTCGGCGATCGCACGTGCGCGACGACCAAGAGCGGCATAGACATCTCCCAAGTGCTCATGAATCTCTGCCAGAGACGCGTCGCTCGCGCTCAAGGCCGCCGAGCGTAGCAGGTGGAGCGCCTCCTCGGAGCGGCCCGACAGGTGAAGAACCCAACCCAAGCTGTCCATGTACGCCGGCTGGTCCGGCCGAAGCTCTACGGCTCTGCGGCACATCCTCAACGCCTCGTCCAGGGAGCCGCCGCGGATCGCCAGCAGGTAGCCGAAGTCGTTGAGTGCGGCATCATCCTCCGGCGCCAGTTCCAGAATGCGGCGATAGCGTGCCTCAGCCTCTTCGAAGCGGCGGGCTGCAAAGTACACACCCGCCTGCGCGCGAAGCAGCCCCAGATCGTCGCCGGGCTCGCCCTGGAGCAGACGCGCACCCAGATCGGCATGACCCCAGGCCGCAAGCGCTGAAGAGACGCTGGCGTAGGCCCTATCGGCCCCCGCGCGCCCCTTCAGGAGCCGCCTTGCCTCGGAAAGCGCAGCTTCGGGGCCCTCAACGGCAACACGTTCGTCTATCCAGACCGAAATAAGGCCCAGATCGTCGGGAGTTGCCGCGATTGCGGCTTCGAGCCGGGAGAGTCCTTCGCTGCGCCGGGAGAGTTCCTCATAGGCTGCGAGGCGCAACCTCCAGGTCTCGGGGCTCTCGTCGAAATCCGCAGCCAGTTCGAGGGTCCGGTCCGCGCGGCCGGCCCGCAGCCAATCGCGGGCGGCCCGATGCCTGAGCGAGGGGCCGAACGAGCGTTGTTCCTTTGGCCCGAGACGCTCGACGAGCATTTCGAGGCGGGACGCTGCAAGACCGAAATCCCTGATCTGCTCCGCAGCCCTGGCCCACAACATGTAGGCATGGGGTGTGCGATAGACTTCGGGGAGGCCGGACAGAAGCTTGATCGCCTCCTCTCCCCGGCCCAGGCGGACAAGCACTCCGGCGAGGTCGCGGCGAATCACCGTGTCGTCCGCACGAATCGCAAAGGCGGAACGCAAGGGCTCGACGGCTCCATAAAAGTCGCCGAGTTCCGCCAGTACCATGCCCAACTTTCGCGCAACGGTCGCATCCTCCGGACGCAACTGACGAAGCTTGGCCAAGGCCCTCGCCTGCCCCTCGAGATCCTGCTGGCCGGCCTTCAGTTCCGCGAGCAGTTCGAGCAGGGGGGCTGCCGCCTGGCCATCGACCTTCACCCGCTCCAGCAGATCGACGGCCTCCTGCTGACGCCCTCGGCCGAGGAGCACTCGAGCAAGAGCCATCCAAGGTGCTGCAGGATCAAGACCTGGCGTCGATGCCGCCGTCGCGGCAACCGCCTCCGCCTCTTCGATTCGGCCCTCGATCCCCAAGACGCGAACACGCACGGCCCAGGCCCACGGGTCCTGAGGGTCGATCCTCGTGCACTGCTCGAGATGGCTGAGTCCCTCCTCGAGTTGCTCGGGGTTTCGTTCCGCCTGGAAGCGCTGGAGCAGGATCTCAGCCAGGACCTTTCGAGCCTCGATCTCATCTCTCGAGATCTCCAGGGCACGCCGTGCCTCGTTCTCTGCGCAGACGGTGTCTCCATCGGCCAGGCAGACGCGTGCCAAGCGGGCGCGCACAACATTGGCTCCCGGATCGAGTCGCAGGACCTCCTCGAGCCTCTGCCGCGCCTCCTGATTCTCACCCTCCGCGCTAAGCGAGCCCGCCTCGAGATAGAGCTCATATGCCCGGGCGCGCTCTGCCAGCTCTGTTGCTCCAGGCGCCCCATCTGACACACCGGCACCAAGAGATAGAGTCGGAAGCAACGACGCCAAAACGGCTAACAAGCAAGTTCGCATCAGCTAGGGCGCTCCCGGGAGGTCCGCGTTCATCTGAAAGAACGTCAAAGGGTGGCGCCAATACTAGCGCGGCGAGAGCTTCCAGCCACGCCGACGATACTCGAGAGCGTACTTTAGCGACCTCGTCTTCTCACCGGACCACTCAGCTTCGAATCCTGACGACGCATCGACGGCTTGACTGGCAGAAAGAACGCGGACCTGGACGCGATGCCCGCCGGCAGGTGTCCGGAAGGTCGCTTGCACCGGCTCCCCCGCCCGCTGCCCCGCGCCGGTCCCGAAGCGTACAAGAGCAGCACGCCGACCATCCACCAGAATCTCCATCAGCCCTTCATCCAGCGAGTGAAACAACTTGACCTGCCCCGTCACCAGTTCCGGGCTCGTGCCCCCTCCGTCCCCCTCAGCCCTGTGTCCTTCCCCAGCCCTCCCGACA
>JANTFM010000147.1 GCA_024763475.1 Acidobacteriota bacterium
GGGCAGGTCCACGATCACGCCCACGACCACGGGCACTCCCACGGGCATTCCCATGATGACGGGCAGGTCCACGATCACGCCCACGATCACGGGCACTCCCACGATCATCATCACGACCACGAGCCTCGAGGGGCGAGCCGCATCGTGGACGTGGAATCCAAGGTGCTCGCCAGGAACGATGAAATCGCCCTGCGGAATCGGGTGTGGCTCGAGGAGCGGGGCATCGTCGCGATCAACCTGATTTCCTCGCCGGGATCGGGCAAGACGATGCTGCTCGAGAAGACGCTCGATGCCTTAGGCCCGGAACGGACTCCCGCCGTGATCGTCGGGGACCAGCAGACGGACAACGACGCGCGCCGCCTCGCTCGTCCCGGCATTTCCGTTCGGCAGATCGAGACCCTCTCGTCGTGTCACCTGGGCGCGGGACAGGTGGAGCGTGTGCTTCCGGAAGTCGCGGGAGACGGAGTCCGGCTCCTGTTCATCGAGAACGTCGGCAACCTGGTCTGCCCGGCAGCCTTCGACCTGGGAGAGCGCCACAAGATCGCCCTGCTCTCCGTCACCGAGGGCGAGGACAAGCCGCTGAAGTACCCGGTGCTCTTTCACGATGCGCCGGTCGTCGTGATCACGAAGATCGACCTTGTCCCGCATCTCGACTGGAATAGGGAATCCTGCCTTCGCGCCATCCGCACGGTGCGGCCGGATGCCCGGATCATCGAGCTTTCGGCACGCAGTGGCGAGGGGATGAGGACTTGGCTCGAGTACCTTGAGCAGCTGGGTTGATTCTCGCTCAACTCGGAGCATCATGGTCACGCCCCCGCGACAAGGCGGGTGAGCGAGGGAGTTGCTCTCATGTCGGATACCGCCCCGCTCAGCTGTTCCCGGTGTAAGCACTTCGTGGACGACCCCCACGAGCTCGAGAAACTGTTCACTGGTGTGAACATCCTCTCGTCGACCTATGGTTCGACCCGCGGTGACTCCGGTATCTGCCGGCTCCAGGACACCTTCCAGCTTCCCGTCTACGTGTGCGACAAGTTCGAGGAACGCAGCTGACCCGAGTTGGCTTATCTCTCCTCTTGGGCGTTGTTACGAATCGGAAACACTCCCTGTTTCGCCGGAGGTCGTGTGCGAAGCAGTCGTCCCTCTAAGCTATAGAAAACAAACCGCATGGCTCGTCGCGTGGCGTGGCATGCGGGTTGCAAAACCAATTCTCCGAATGTCTCTGCCCGAGGGCAAAGGAGGAGCGTATGGCGAACGGTCTGCAACAGTTGTGGAAGAAGGAAGACTGGTGGGCAGTATGGTTCGGTCTCGGAATCGTTTTCACGGGACTCCTCGTCTTCCTCAGTGGGAGCACGATCAAGGGCTGGGCGGTCAAGCCGGGAAAATGGACGGATATGGGTTCGCTCGGTGCTGACATCGCAAAGCACGGACTCGGCTACCTGATCATTTTCCTGCTCTTTGGCGTCGTCTTCTCGATCTCGATCGGGATCATGGGCCGCAGCGTCAAGGAGTACATCCCTGGTTTCGTGATTCTTTTCGTTGGATCCCTCATCATCTTCTACCTCTCTGCCTCTCCGTGGGCCAAGGCCGCACACATCGGCGCACCGCTCCTCGCGCTGATCGTTGGCCTCGTCATCGGGAACATCGTCAAGATGCCCGAATGGCTGCAAACATCGCTGAGAACCGAGTACTACATCAAGACGGGCATCGTGCTCCTCGGCGCCACCCTGCCGCTGACCCTGATTTGGAATGCCGGTCCGATCGCGTTCCTCCAGGCCACCATCGTCTCGGTCGGGACCTGGTTGACGATCTATCTCGCGGCCACGAAGCTCTTCGGTCTCGAGCCCCAGTTTGGCGCCGTGCTCGGCGCAGGCGGTGCCGTATGTGGTGTTTCCGCATCGATCGCCGTCGGTGGCGCCGTCAAGGCCAAGAAGGACCACATCGCGATCGGAATCGCCGTTGTTTCTGTCTGGGCGATAGTCATGATCCTCGCGCTGAGCGTGGTGGTGAAGTTTGTCGTGCCCGATCCCGTCAGTCCCGGAGAAGCCGGTGCCTGGGTCGGAACCTCCGAGTTCGCTGACGCGGCGGGCTTCGCGGTCGTGGCCGAGATGCAGTCGACGCTCGAGGCTTCAGGCTATGCGCATCCCGACGCCCCGATCCAGACCTTCACGCTGATGAAGGTCATCGGGCGCGACATCTGGATCGGCATCTGGTGCCTGATCCTGTCGATCGTTTCCGTCATCTCCTGGGAGAAGGGGGGCAAGGGCAAGCGATCGGTTGGCCCGGGCGTGATCTGGGAGCGTTTCCCGAAGTTCGTGTTGGGCTTCTTTGCCGCGTCCATCATCATGACGATGGTGACCGTCCAGTTGGATCCCGGTGAGGCGCGCATTGCGTCGGCTCCGGTCCACGGCACCTACAAGACCAAGGCCGAGAAGATCAAGTACAACGCGGACTTCTCCACCATGGCGGTCCCCGCAGAACTCGCCGATCGCTTCGCTTTCGATGCCGAGAAGGGCAAGATCACCTTCCAGGGCACGATGACGCGGGGCGAGTACGAGACCCTTCTTGCGGCCGCTGGTGGCGGCAAGGACATGGAAGGCGCACTGAAGAACCTCAAGCTCAAGTCGGACTGGTTCACCAGCGTGCTCAAGTCGAAGGTCATCTCACCGGTCAAGACCCTTCGCTCCTGGGCCTTCGTCATCTGCTTCCTCTGCATCGGGCTCTCAACCCGCTTCAAGGATCTGTTCACCTTCGGTCTCAAACCCTTCTGGGCGTTCACCATCGGCGTCTGTGTGAACGTGCCGCTTGGCTACTTCCTCTCGACCCAGGTCTTCTCGGAGTTCTGGTCGAAGATTCACGAGCTCATCTAAGCCGGATTGAGCTCAATCCTGATTGCGAAAGGACGTTCAATGAGCGACACAACGAGAGAAACTCCGCTTCTCGACGAACTCGAGAAGGGCCCCTGGCCGAGTTTCATCAAGGAAATCAAGAAAGAGCGGGAGCGGCCGATGGTCGGCGACCTGCTCGGCTTGCTGGAGCGGTCCTACGGCGAGCGTGTGGGACACTGGAAGCATGGTGGCCTGGTCGGCGTGATGGGCTACGGTGGTGGCGTGATCGGGCGCTACTCGGACCTGCCCGAGGAGTTTCCCTCGGTCGCCGAGTTCCATACGATCCGTGTGAACCAGCCCTCCGGACTGTTCTACAGCTCCGATGCCCTGCGCACCCTCTGCAATATCTGGGACAAGCACGGCTCGGGGTTGACCAACATGCATGGATCGACCGGTGACATCGTCTTTCTCGGCTGCCGCACCGAGGCCCTGGAAGAGGTCTTCTCAGAGCTGACCGAGGCCGGATTCGATCTTGGCGGTTCCGGATCGGATCTCAGGACGCCTAGCTGCTGTGTCGGTCCCGGGCGCTGTGAATGGGCCTGTTACGACACCCTGGACATCTGCAACGATATCACGCAGAGCTTCCAGGATGAGCTGCATCGTCCGATGTTCCCCTACAAGTACAAGTTCAAGTTCGCCGGCTGCCCGAACGACTGCGTGGCGTCTGTCGCCCGCTCCGATTGCTCGATCATCGGTACTTGGAAGGACGACATCCAGATCAAGGCGGACGAGGTGCTGGCCTACGCCAACAACGGTGTCGACATCGAGAAGGAGATCTGCCAGCTTTGCCCGACCGGCTGCATCAGCTGGGACGGCAAGGCTCTCGATATCGACAACGGCGAATGCGTCAAGTGCATGCATTGCATCAACGTCATGCCCAAGGCGCTGGCTCCGGGCAAGGAGCGTGGCGCTACGATCCTGATCGGTGGCAAGGCCCCGATCATCGGCGGCGCATTGCTCGCGGCCGTCATGGTGCCGTTTATCGAGATGGAAGCTCCCTACGAAGACCTCAAGGAACTGACCGAGGCCATCTGGGACTTCTGGGGTGAGCATGGCAAGAACCGTGAGCGCGTGGGCGAGTTCATCCAGCGCGTCGGTCTGAGCAACTTCCTCGACGAGATCGGCCTCGAGCCGGTCCCGGAGATGGTGGTTCACCCGAGAACCAACCCCTACATCTTCTTCGTCGACGAAGACGAAGAAGACGACGACGAGTAGGAGCCTTTCATGAACAAGCAGAGAAAAACCGACATTGGCCCCCCGCACTACGAGAAATTCCTGCCACCGATCATCAAGAAGAACTACGGCAAGTGGGCCTATCACGAGGTGCCCGAGCAGGGTGTCCTGGTTCACACCGCCGAGTCCGGCGACAAGCTCTACTCACTGCGCGTCGCGTCGTCCCGCCTGCTTTCGATCGCAACCATTCGGCTCTTTGCCGACCTGGCCGACAAGTACTGCGACGGCTACCTGCGCTTCACGACCCGCAATAACGTGGAATTCCTGCTCTCCGACGGAGCGAAGGTTGCTCCCCTGCGGGCCGAGCTCGAGGCAGAGGGATATCCGGCGGGAGGTATCGGCAACGCGATCTCCAACATCGTGCACACCCAGGGTTGGGTGCACTGTCACTCCGCGGCCACCGACGCCTCCGGTGTGGTGAAGTCTCTGATGGACGAGTTGATGCCGCACTTCACCAACATGGACTTGCCGGCGAAGATGCGGGTCGCCTTCGCCTGCTGCCTGAACATGTGCGGTGCGGTGCATTGCTCGGATATCGCGGTGCTCGGTGTCCATACAAGGGCTCCCCGCATTGATCACAACGAGCTGCCCAAGGTCTGTGAGGTTCCGAGCCTCGTCGCGTCCTGTCCTACAGGCGCGATTCGCCCCGCCACGGTGGACGGCAACCAGTCCGTCACGATCGAGGAAGGGCAGTGCATGTACTGTGGCAACTGCTACACCGTTTGTCCCTCGGTGAAGATCAACAACCCCGAGAGCGATGGTATTTCGATCTGGGTCGGCGGTAAGGTGTCCAACGCTCGCCGCGAGCCGACCTTCTCCAAGCTCGCCATTCCGTTCCTGCCGAACAACCCGCCGCGCTGGCCGGAAGTCGTTGAGGCAGTGACCGGAATCGTCAACATCTGGAAAGACAACGCCAATAAGCATGAGCGTCTCGGCGAGTGGATCGATCGCATCGGCTGGTCCCGTTTCTTCGAAATGACGGGCATTCCGTTCACGCGCTATCACATCGATGACTTCACTCATGCGGGTGAGACTTACAAGCGTTCGGCCCAGATTCGCCAGTAGGAGGAAACAATGAGCGACGTCACGGTGGACATGGTTGCGGATGCGATCTTCGAACTGGTCAAGGAGACCACGGGCAAGAAGAACCTCAAGCCCCTGGACTGCGTCAAGTTTGCGATCGAAAAGTTCGGCGACGACTGCGACAAGAAGATGGGCAAGGCGGCGATTCGCCAGCTCGTCGATGGTGGTCGCTGCACCTACAGCTATGCGGGCGGCAGCTATCTCGTGTTGCCCGAGAAGTAGACTCTGTCACTGCTTCAGACCCGGCAGGGGAGGCTACTCCGGCCTCCCCCGCCACCTCCCCCACATAGATTTCGAGAGGAAGTGAGGAAGACCATGGCAAAAGCGAAGGGACCGGAGCGCACGGAAAGGATGATTGCGGCTCTCCGCAAGTGGCAGGAAATCGAGCGTAAGTCCATCGAGCACACGGCCGAGATCATGGAGAAGACGTCCAACGGGCTGATCCGGCAGCTGATGGAGATCATTCGCAACGACTCGGTACAGCATCACCGGGTGCAGCAGTTCATCATCGACAGCCTGACGACAAGCCCCGTGACGCTGACCCCCGAGGAGTTGGGAGAGGTCTGGGACGAGATCGTTGCGCACGACGAGGCTGAGAAAGAAGTCATCAAGATTGGCGAGGCTGTCCGTGACGATTGTCGCTTCTTCGTCCAGAAAGCGCTGCTCGACTACCTGATTCTCGACGAGAGGAAGCACGACACCCTGCTCGAACAGCTCGGTGAGTTCAAGAAGAAGCTCTACCCCTCCGGTTAGACCGGGAAGGACACCTCGATGGGTTTGCTCAAGAAGAAAAAGAAGAAGAAGAGTGCGGCCACGATGGCTCGCTTTTCCGGCGGTGGTTCCTCGGCGAGCGAGGTCTCGCCGCTGCGACCGACTGCGGTGACGAAGCAGCCGCCCTGCATCGATCACTGCCCGAGCGGAAACGATATCCGTGGTTGGCTGACGGTGATCGCCCAGCATGAGAAGACCGGGCTCTCGCTTGACGACGCCCAGGACAAAGCCTGGATGATGGAGGCAGAGACGACCCCCTTCCCGGCGATCATGGGCCGCGTTTGTCCCCATCCCTGCGAGGGAGAGTGCAATCGCAAGGAGAAGGACTCCTCCGTCAGCATCAACTCGGTCGAACGCTTCCTCGGCGACTGGGGCATTGAGCGCAAGCTGGCCCTGCCGAAACTTGACGTGGGAGGTCCCTTCGAGGAACGGGTCGCCATCGTCGGGGCCGGTCCGTCCGGTTTGTCCTGCGCCTACCAGCTCGCCAGGCGGGGCTACAAGGTCACCGTCTTCGAGTCCTTCGAGAAACCCGGTGGGATGCTGCGCTATGGCATCCCGGAGTACCGTCTCCCACGCACGGTCATCGATGCGGAAGTACAGAAGATCGTCGATCTCGGCGTGGAGATTCGCTACGCCGAACGTATCGGCGAGTCGCTCACTCTCGAAGGTCTGCGCTCGGATTACGATGCTGTCTTCGTGGGTATTGGTGCGCACAAGGGGTGGACGATGGGCATCCCGGGTGAGGATGGTCCCGGGGTCTACACCGGCACCGAGTTCCTGCACAAGGTGAACGCAGGGGACCCGGTCGATATCGGCAGGAAGGTCGTCGTGATCGGTGGCGGCGACACCGCCATCGACGCGGCGCGGGTCTCTCTGCGCCTCGGACCGGATTCGGCCGCCGTCTCGAAACGCCTTGGCGCCGAGGTGCACGTACTCTACCGCCGGACCCGTGCGGAAATGCCCGCGATCGAGCGGGAGATCGAGGAGGCGCTCGAAGAAGGAATCGCGATCGATTTCCTTGCGGCGCCCGTCAAGATCCTCCGCGATGCGGATGGCAAGATGACCGGCATGACCGTGCAGCGCATGGAGCTGGGCGAACCCGACGACTCAGGCCGCCGCCGGCCGCTGCCGATCGAGGGCGAGGTCTACGATGTGGAGGCGGATGCCGTGATCATGGCCGTCAGCCAGGCTCCCGACTGGGCGGCCCTGGGTGGCGGCATCGAGACCAAGGGCTCCTGGCTCGAGGTCGATGACTGGGGACGTACGGGACTCGAGGGTGTCTGGTCGGGTGGCGACACGCTGACCCTGGGGCTCGCAACGATCTCGATCGGTCAGGGCCGCAAGGCCGCCGAGTCGATCCACCTCACTCTGCGCGGGCAGGAGCATACGAGCCCGGCGCCGCTGCCCAAGATCCGCCCGGACCGGCTCAAGCTGGACTTTTACGAGACGAGCGAGCCCGCGAAGCGGCAGGTTCTCTCTCCGGAGCAGCGACTGGCGGCTCCCTTCGACGAGGTGGACCTCGGCATCACCGCCCAGCAGGCGCTGGAAGAGGTGAACCGTTGCTTTAGCTGCGGGTTGTGTTTCGGCTGCGAACGCTGCTGGATGTATTGCCAGGTCAGCGTCTTCAAGAAGGTCGCGGATCCGGTGCCTGGCCACTACTATTCGGCGAATCTCGCGACCTGCGATGGTTGCAAGAAGTGCGCTGAGGAATGTCCCTGCGGCTTCCTCGATCTCATCTAGACTATGACGCTCGATCTGCCACGTCTGGTGATTGCGGGACTCGCGGGTGACAGCGGGAAGACGCTCGTCGCCCTCGGGCTCGCGCGCGCACTGCAGGATCGTGGGTCGCGGGTCGCCGCCGCGAAGAAGGGGCCGGATTACATCGATGCCGCCTGGCTTGGCGTGGCGAGCCGTCGGCCGGGAAGAAACCTGGACGCGTTCCTGATGGACGAGCGGGCGCTCGGAGAGGTTCTCCGCCGCGCAAGCGAGGGTGCGGAGTTCCTCGTCATCGAGGGAAACCGTGGTCTGCACGATGGGCTGGATGCGCACGGTTCCTACTCGAGCGCCGAACTGGCGAAACGCCTCGCGGCCCCCGTGATCCTCGTCGTGGATGTCACGAAGATGACCCGCACCGCGGCGGCTCTCGTGGCCGGTTGCGCGATCCTCGACCCGGAGCTTGAGCTGGCCGGCGTCATCCTGAACCAGGTGGCGACCCGGCGGCAGGAGGCGGTGATCCGCGAGGCCATCACACAGCACACGAGGGTTCCGGTGCTTGGCGCGATTCCCCGCCTCTCCGGCGCGACCCCGCTTCCCGGGCGCCATCTGGGCCTCGTCACGGCGGTGGAGCATCCGGAGGCCGAGGGTGCGATACGACGAGCTGCGGAGGTCGTGGCCGAGCATGTGGATCTCGAAGGCTTGGAGCGAATCGCACGGCGCGCGAAGGCGGTACTCTTTCCCCCGTGGAATGCGCAAGAGGCTGGGCTCCCGTTGCGCGTCGGAGTGTTTCGCGACGAGGCCTTTTCTTTCTACTACCCGGAGAACCTGGAGTCACTCGAGGCGGCTGGTGCGGAGCTCGTTCCCATCTCGCCCCTCCATGAAGAACGGCTTCCGGAGATCGACGGCCTCTACCTGGGAGGCGGCTTTCCCGAAGTTCATGCGTCGCGCTTGGCCGCGAACGTCGAGCTGGCTCGTCAGGTCGCGCAGGCTGCCCGTGCCGGTTTGCCGGTCTATGCCGAATGCGGTGGCCTGATGTACCTGGCCCGCGAACTCCGCGCCGAAGGGAAATGCTGGCCGATGAGCGGCGTGCTCGATCTGGTCGTGGAGCAGAAGAGCAAGCCCCAGGGGCATGGCTACGTGGTCGCCAAGATCGACAGGAAGAACCCCTTCTTTGCAGAGGACGAGTGTTTGCGAGGACACGAGTTCCACTATTCGCGGGTTGTGAAGGGAGAGGCCGTGGAGTCTCTGGTCGCGGTTCTCGAGCGGGGGCAGGGAGTGCACGCACGCCGGGACGGTATCGTCTCGGGCGCGATCTGGGCTTCCTATCTGCACCTCCATGCGATGAGCACTCCCGGATGGGCGGATGGTTTCCTCGATTTGGCGCGTGCTCGCCGATCCACGCATTCCGGGAGTTCCCAGGCGTGGGCCTGAAGGAGCAGGTGATGGAACTCCTGAGCACAGGCCGGGACGATGAACTGGCGCTGCTGGCGGCCAGTACGCCCCGTGCGCTTCGGCCCTTGAGCGGACGGCTCTGGGATGACGACCCGGAGATTCGCGCGCGCGCGGCTCGCGCGATCGCGGTTCTTGCCGAGGCGCATCCCCGCCTGGGTCGCGAGTTCGTCCGGCGGTCCCTCTGGGGACTCAGCGATGAGTCGGCGACCAACGGTGTCTACGCGATCCAGGCGCTCGGAGAGATTGCCCGAC
>JANTFM010000148.1 GCA_024763475.1 Acidobacteriota bacterium
GAGCGTGATCGCAGTGACGGGACTGTCTTCCATATCGATGCGAACCGTCATCCCATGATCGCGCGCCCGCTCGAGGATCCTCCGCACGCACGTGAGGGTCAGCTCCCTCGAGAAGCGCAGTCCCATGGCGGTCGGCTTGATCGAGACGTTCGCATCGAGGCCTTCGGCGCGGATGCGCTCGATGGCCGTCAGGTACTTCTCCACGTACTCATGGGCCTCAGCCTCGACGCGGATATCCTCACCGAGCACATCCAGCGTCGCACGGCAGCCTTCCGCGTTGAGCTCACGGGTGACCCGCACGGCATCGTCGAGGGTCTCGCCCGCGATGTACTTCTTGGCGAAGGGCCAGACCATCGGCTTGGGAGCGATCCCCAGCATGCCGATCAGGAGCTTCTTCCCCCGGCCCATCATCAGGTCCCCGCGAGCGCTTCGAGCTCGGGCAGGAGGAGACGAACGGTCTCTTCCAGCGGCAACTCGACGACGATGCCGGATGCGTTCGCGTGGCCGCCGCCCCCGTGGGCCCGCGCGAGACGATTGACATCGAGGGAGCCCTTGGAACGGAGGCTGACCTTGGTCCTGCCGTCGGGACGCTCGCGAACCAGCACCGCAACCCGGCTGGTCTCGATGCTGAGAGAGCGGTTGATGATATCCGAGAGATCGTCGCCGCCGGCATCATGCCGCCGGATCGCCTCGAGAGGCACGCGCAAGATCACCAGACGCCCGTCGGCTCTCGTCTCCATCTGCGAGAGGACCTGCCCATAGAGTCGCAGGAAGCCCTCGCTGTGCTGTTCCTCGAGACGGGCAAAGGACTCGGCCGGACGGGCGCCCGCCGCCACCAGGCGTGACGCGACAAGGAAGGCCCGCGGACTGGCGTTACGGAAGCGAAAGCGGCCGGTATCCGACACCAAAGCGATATAGAGTGCCGAGGCGGCCGCTTCCGAGAGGGGGCCATCCTGTGCCTCGTAGAGTCCGTAGACGATCTCTCCGGTGCTGGATGCAGAGGTATCGAGGAGCAGGAGGTCCCAGAACTCATCGGGCTCGGGGTGATGATCGATGCAGACCTTGAGCGCAGGACTCTTCCGGACCGTCTCGAAGAGACTCCCCAGGCGTTGCGTTACGGAACTGTCCAACATGATGATCGCATCCGCGTCATGGAAGGCCCTGTCGTGAAGCTCTGCGGCGTAGACCTCGACCTTCGTCTCCGTTGCGAGCGAATCGAGCAGCCGGGGAACGGGATCGTTGTTGATGATCCGCACGTCTCCGCCCCGCTCGCGAATGAGACTGGCAAGGCCGATCTCGCTTCCCACACCGTCACCATCCGGCTGAACATGGGTCGTCAGAACGAAAGAGCGCCCCGGAACGAAGAGTTCGAGGATCTCCCTGTTTGCTCCTGTCGCCATCAGATTCCCCTGCAGAAGTGAAAAGGGTGCGAATTTACGGACCCCAGGAGCCGCCGTCAAGGAGCCTCGGGACGCGGCCCGGGCTTCCGTGAGAAAGCGAAGATCTCGAGGCTCAGCCTGCCGCCTCCTCCTTTTCGCTTCCCGGAGATGCGCACCAGGGCTCCCGAATCCACATCGATCCAGAGTTCCGTGGGGCCCTCCATGCCCAACAGGGTGCCACCGCCGGCGGCAGATGGCGCGAGCTCGATCACCGCGACCTCGAGCGTGATCCAGTCCCGGTGGCCGCTGTCACGGTCCCTCAGACGTCTCCGGAGGCGACGGGTCTCCACCGTCCGAAAGGCGAGTGACGTGACCCCCTGGCGGGTCAGCAACGGGAACACGCCTCGCCTCCGCACCACCAGTTCGTCGAGATGGGCCAGCCGCGTCGCGGTGTCCATCACCGGCCCGGGATGAAGCACTGACCCCAGGGTGACCACCTGCTCCTTGGATCGGGTCCAGCCTTCCGGAGGGGCCCCGGCGGTCCCCCCGCCCGGGAGAAGGGTCGTGACGAGCAGCTCTGAATCAGCCCGCCGTTCGGCGAGCTTCGCCTTCTTGCCCTCCGTCCACGCCAGCCAACGCTCTGTCCCACGCCCGTCGAGCTTCGAGACACTCAGGACCCGGTGCCTGGCAATCGAGGCTCCAAGCGCCGACGCCGAAGAGACCATGCGAACGAGCTCTTCCGGCTCGTCTTCGGCCTCTGGCCAGCGTTCGATCCGGGAGCGGCCTGTCGCGAAGAGGAACTTTCGTCCCTTGAGCGAAACCGAACTCCACCCCTTGAGAGGCGCCTCAGCGGCCAGTGCGCCCGACCCCGCACCGGGCATCACGGAGAACGCGAACGCAAGAATCACGCAAGAAAGCCAGCGTCTTCTTGTGGACGTTTTCCTCACCAGCACCTCTGGGCAGCCTCGGACAACACGCAGAAGCGTGGGGCGGACAACCCGCCACCACACCCCAGCAGAATGCGTGACACCACGGGATTCGGCAAGCCACGACGAAGAGGCGCTGGCTAATTGGCAACGAATGGGGATAATCTGCCGATCATGGCAAAGAAGACGAAACCCGCTTACATCACGAGGCTGCGTGCGGGCCGCGGCGCAAAAAAGACGACTCGGCCCAGCACGGCAGCGAAGGTGGCCAAGGCCCCCGTAGCCGTCAAGGCAAAACTCAAGGAGATTCCACGGGAGTTCCCGGGCAAGCTCCTGGACCAGGACGCCGCCCGCGTCGTCCGCCGGCTGAGCGAAGCCGGGCACGAAGCCTATCTCGTGGGTGGCTGCGTGCGGGACCTTCTCTTCGGCCTCCTGCCCAAGGACTTCGATATCGCCACCTCGGCAACGCCGCAGGAGATCCGCAGGCTCTTCCGCAACTGCCGGATCATCGGGCGGCGCTTTCAGCTGGCGCATGTGTTCTTCCGCGACAAGATCCTCGAGGTCGCGACCTTCCGCGCCCCAGTCGCCGAGACGAACGCGCTGCACAACGGGGATGGCAGCGACAACAACGGCGACAGTGGCGAGAATGGGACCCTGCTGATTCGCGATGACAACACCTTCGGCACCTCTGAACAAGATGCCCTGCGGCGGGACTTCACCGTCAACGCCCTGTTCTACGACGTCGAGAAGCAGCTCATTCTGGACTGGGTGGGCGGCGTAAAGGACGCCGAGAAGCGCATGCTCCGCACGATCGGTGACCCCGACATCCGCATGCGCGAAGACCCGATCCGCATGCTGCGCGCGGTGCGCCTCTCGTCACGCCTGGGCTGCAAGGTCGATCGCAAGACCGCCAAGGCGATCGAGACCCACGCCGCCGAGGTGCTGGACGCGGCGGCACCCCGAATCCACGAGGACCTGCTGCGGATGTTCGCGGGGGGCGCGATGGCTCCCGCGTTTGACCGGATGATCGAGACCCGCCTCTTGGAGGTCATACTGCCCGAGCTCTTCGATCACCTCTCGCTCGCGGTGAAGGCTGGCGACAACGACGAGGTCGAAGCCCTGCGGGAAGCGTTGAAGGTTGCGGATCGCTGGACCCACGCGGGACGCAAGCTCGAGCCCGCGGTCCGCTTCGCCCTGCTGCTCGCCCCGGCCCTCCTCACGCCGCTCGATGACACCTCGAAGCGCGATGCCGGTTCCCAAGTGACCGCGCTGCTCAAGCCGATCGCCCAGCGCATCGCGCTGAGCAAGCGCGAGTGCGAGCGGATCCGCCAGATCCTGCTCGCGCTGGACAAGCTGGCGCCCCGCAAGAAGCGCCGCCGCTTCTCGGTGGCCGCGCTGGTCAAGCGCGCCTATTTCCCGGACGCCCTCGACCTCTTCGAGCTGATGAGCGAGGCCACCGGAGACTTCCGCGAGGATGCCGCCCGCTGGCGGGAACGCTTCCGCGAACTCTTCCCCGAGGGCACTGCTCCCGAGGAAGCAAAACCAAAGCGCCGTCCGCCTCGCCGGAGGCGGGGTCGGCGCTCGTAACAGAGGCAGGGGACCTTGGATCGCTGATCGACTGTAGAGCCGAGAGACACTTATAGAGCCGAGAGACACTTATAGAGCCGAGAGATACTCCACGAGGGTCGCAACGCCTGCGCCCGTGCCGCCCACACCCCAGAAGGGATGCGGCTTCTCGGCGAACGCGGGACCGGCGATATCCATGTGCACCCAGGGGATGCCTTCCCCGACGAACTCCTGCAGGAAGAGCCCCGCGGTAATCGAACCGCCCCAGCGGCTACCGGTATTCTTCATGTCCGCGATGCTGCTCTTGAGCTGTTCCTTGTACTCCTTGTAGAGCGGCATGGGCCACAGCTTCTCGCCCGCGCGAGCAGCCGCCTCGACGAGCTCACCGCGCAGCTCGTCGTCGTTGCTCATGGCGGCACTCGCCATCGTGCCGAGCGCGACGACGCAGGCTCCCGTGAGAGTCGCCAGGTCAATCATCGCGGAGGGCTTGATCACCGTGGAGGCGTAGTCCAGGAGATCGGCCAGGACGAGACGTCCCTCGGCGTCCGTGTTGTTGACCTCGACGGTCTTGCCGCGGCGCGTGTGCAGGACATCGCCCGGCTTGTAGGCCTTGCCGGACACCAGGTTCTCGACCAGGCCGACAACCCCGTGGACCTCGACCTTCAGCCCGAGCCGGGCCACGGCCAGCATCGCACCCACGACAGCAGCGGAACCCGCCATGTCGCACTTCATCGTTTCGATATTGCCGGTGCCCTTGAGGTTGTATCCGCCCGCGTCGAAGGTCACGCCCTTGCCGACGAGCGCCACACGCTTGGCTCTCTTGCGCTGGGGCTTGTAGACCAGGTGGACGACGCGGGGCGGCACGACGCTCCCGACCCCGACCTGCAGCAGCGAGTGCATCCTCATCGAGCGCAGCTGCTTCTGATCGAAGACCTTGACCGAGACACCGCTGCCCCGGAAGAGGCTGCGGATCTCCTTGACGTAGCTGACGGGCTGCAGTTCGCGGGGAACCTCGTTGACCAGGTCCCGCGCGACATTCATCGAATCCGCGACGATCTCGGCGCGGGCGGCCGCACGCTTGGCCGCAGCTCCCGCCTCGGTGGCGAGCACGAGCTTCGCCGGATGGAACGCCTTGGCCTGCTTGTCGCTCAGGTAACGATCGAAGCGGTACAAGCCAGCGAGGTAGCCCTCGACCATGGCCTGCTCCATTCCGGCCAGCGGCAGCTCAGCCGCGATCGTGGACGCCTTGAGCCCCTGCGCCACGCGAATGGCTGCTGCGGCCGCCAGGTGGGCGCATTCGACGTCGACCTCATTCGCTTTACCGAGGCCGGCGATGACCAGGGTGCGCAGGCTGCGGCCGGACCCGGTCTCGAGCACGACCGTGCTGCCCGGGGCCGCCTTGAACTGACGCCTCTCGAGGACGCCGGCGACCTGGCGTAGATCGCTCTGCGCCAAGGCTCGAGGGGCTTTCTCCCCATCGAAAAGGAAGAGAATCGTTGCCTTCGCGCGCAGGCTCATGACCGGGCGCTTCGTCACCTGGATCTTAGGAGTCATTCTTGTGCCTTCCTCATTCCGGGAGTTTTCCGCAAGGAGTCCTCGTCGCGCCCGAGTCGTTCGAGCACGGCCTCGAGCACCTGCCCGGGCTGTAGACCTGCGAGTCCACGCAGCTTGTCCATCGAACCGTGCGTGATGAAGCGATCCGGCACGCCACGGCAGAGTATTGTCCCGCTCAGGTCGATCTCGTGCTCGACCAGCGCTTCCAGCACCGCGCTGCCGAAGCCTCCGCGCATCGTGCCCTCTTCCAGGGTGACCACGAGCCTGGCTTTTCCTGCAACGATGCGAAGCCGCTCGATATCGAGCGGCTTGATGAATCGGGCGTTGATCACCGAGACGCCGAGACCCTGCGCGATGAGTTGCTCACTCACCGACTCGGCAACCGGTACCATCGAGCCCACCGCGAGGAAGGCAACATCCCAGCCTCGCTCGCTGAGCACGTCCCAGCTACCGATAGGGAGGATCTTCGGCTCCCGCGTCCGGGGAGACGGGCCACTGCCCCGCGGATAGCGAATCGCGAACGGAGCCTCATCCTGGTCCAGCGCGGTTTCCAGCAAGTCCGCCAGTTCGTCGGCATCCCGCGGCGCGGAAAGAACGAGTCCGGGGAGGGTCCGAAGGTAGGCGAGATCGAAGAGCCCATGGTGTGTGGGACCATCCGCACCCACCAATCCGGCCCGGTCGATCGCGAAGACGACCGGCAGCTTCTGCAACGCCACGTCGTGGAAGACGTGATCGTAGGCGCGCTGCAGGAAGGTCGAGTAGATCGCGCAGACCGGGCGAAGCCCCTGGGTGGCCAGACCCGCAGCGAAGGTCACCGCATGTCCCTCCGCGATACCCACATCGTAACTGCGCTCGGGGAACTCCTTTGCGAAGCCATCGATTCCGGTTCCGGTCGCCATCGCCGCCGTGATCCCGACGAGGTCTTCGCGGCGCTTTCCCAGGGCGATGAGCGCGTTGGAAAACGCTGCGGTATAGCTCGGCGGCACGGGGAGCGGAGGCGTCGCCGAGTTCCCGTCTTCCGAAGCCTTCACGGGAGGTGCCGCGCCCGTCACCGGGTCGAAGGGGCCGACCCCATGGAACTTGACGGGGTCCGCCTCAGCTGGCGCATAGCCCCTCCCCTTCTGGGTCAGCACGTGAAGCAGCACCGGTCCCATCGAGGAGTCTCGAACGCGGCTGAGCACGTCGGTCAGGTCGCCGAGTTCATGACCGTCGATCGGCCCCAGGTAGGTGAAGCCAAGGGCCTGGAACAGGGCCCCGGGAACGACCACACCCTTGAGTCCCTGCTCGAGCCGCCGGGCGAAGGCTCCGGCGACCGCTCCCACCTTCGGCAGGCGCGTGATGACGGAGTGCACATCGCTCTTCACTTTGCGGTAGAAGGGGTGCGTCGCCAGCGTCGTCAGGTAATGCGCCATCGCGCCCACGTTGGGCGAGATCGACATCGCGTTGTCGTTGAGCACGACGAGCAGGTTGCTCCCCAGTGCCCCGGCGTTGTTGAGCGCCTCGAAGGCGAGGCCACCGGTCATCGCCCCGTCGCCGATAACCGCAATCACGTTGCGCTCCTTGCCGGAGAGCGCGAGTCCTTCCGCCATGCCGAGCGCCGCGGAGGGCGCCGTCGAGGCATGGCCCGCGCCGAAGTCGTCGTAGCGACTCTCGGCTCGCTTGAGAAATCCTGAGAGACCGTCGTCCTGACGGATCGTATGCAGGCGGTCCCGGCGTCCCGTCAGGAGCTTGTGCGCGTAGGCCTGATGACCGACATCCCAGACCAGGAGGTCGTGGGGCGTGTCGTAGACGTAATGCAGCGCAATCGTCAGCTCGACCGTGCCCATGCTCGGAGCAAAGTGCCCCCCCTTGCGCGCGGCGACATCCACCAGAAACGCGCGGATCTCGGCGGCCAGCTCGGGCAGTTCGGAAACCTCGAGCTTGCGCAGCTCAGCAGGGCTTTGGATGCCATCCAGTTTCACGAGAAGACTCTCTCGAGCACTACTTCGATGCCCACTTGGCGACACCCTCCGCCCGGGTCCCGCCAAGCTCGAGCAGCTTCTCCTTGGGGAGAATCGCTTCCTCGCGGGAGGCCACGACGAAGGTCGCGACATCGGTGAGGAAGATCGCCTCCTCCGGACAGGCTTCCTCGCACATGCCGCAGTAGATGCAACGCAGCATGTTCAGATCGAAGCGCAGAGGGTACTTCTCGACATTCGAGTCCGGGTACTCCGCGGGGACAATCTTGATCGCCTCGGGAGGGCAGACGAATTCGCAGAGCTGGCAGGCCACGCACTTGATGCGGCCCTCGGCATCCTCGACGAGCGCGGGAACACCCCGGTAACCGGGATGTAGCTGACTCGCTTCCTCCGGGTACTGCTGAGTCACGTTGTGGCTGGGAGAGACGGCATGCTTGATGGTCGTCGCCAGCCCTCGCGCGATCTCCGGAAGGTAGAGTCGTTCGGGCAGTGTGAGTTCTTTGCGCGTCACCTTCACGCCGGGATTCCTCTATAGTCTGTCGAGCGGGAGTCCAGATTTTAGGCGCGAATCGCCGAGAGCGTCAATCGTGGAGGGCGGTCAACTCATCCTTCCACGCGGAAACGACAGCGTCAACTTGCGCACGCAGCGCCGTTAAGCTCCCGTCGTTGCTAACTTTCTCGTCCGCGAGGGCGATCGCCCTCCGCACCTGCTGGGAGTCGGGGCGGTCCTGGTTTTCCTTCTCTTCCTGGAGCCGAAAGGCCTCCAGCGTCGTCGCATCACCGGCCCGCCGGCGGTCCATCGCTCGACGCCAGCGCAGTTCGACGGGCGCCTCGATAGCGAGCAGGCGGAAGTCCTCGAGGCGGCGAAGCACCTCAACCTCGCCTGGCGAGCGAATGGAGTCCACCACGGCTGGAGACTCGAGGCGTGCGAGGATGTGCTCAGCCAAGACGCCCGGGCCCTCGCGGCGGCGGAGTTCCTGCCCGGTTCGAATCAGGTGTTCCCGCTCCGGCGGAAGACCTCGCGCGGCAGCTTCCTCCCGCACGACATCCGAGAGCGAATGCACGGCGTATCCGAGGCTTTCCAGGTATGCGGCGACCTCGCCCTTGCCCGAGGCATTGGGCCCTGCCAATCCGATGATCAAGACGATATCCCTACCCGATGGCTACTTGTTCTTCTCGCTTCTGGGCCTGAGCTTGGGGGCGATTGGAGGCGCTTGGGGCTTCTGGCCCTTGCTGTACTTGTGAGCCGCCGAGCTTCCCCGTGCAGGACGCACGCCGTTCGACAGCGGAGGATTGAGGCCTGCGGAGCCGTCACGCACGCTGGGATCCATGAGGTCCACCATCGGAGGACCACCTCCCGGACGCTGGTTCTTCCGCGCGAAGCCTCCCATCGAGAAGCCCACCATGTTCATCCCGCCCAAGCCCTTCGACGAAGGACCGAGCCGGCCGCTCAGAGACAAGCCCCTCCTCCTCCCCGCTGCGCTCCGTTGGAAGGCCGTGGTCTGGTTCCCGCTGGGACCACGACCACCCCATCCACGAGTCGTGTAGCGGCGGGTGGACTTGACGCCCGTCTTCGTTTCCGCAACCAGGGAGAGCGGAAAACCGATCTCGCTGCCGTCATCGAGGAGCAGGTAGAGGAAGTCACCCTCGACACGCTTGGCCTTCGCCACGATCGTGTGCCCGCTCTTAAAAACGATGCGTTCCCCGGCCAGCACAACCCCGCCGGCGATCATCTCCGCGGCGGCAACCAGTAGAAGCCTGACCACCAATCTCTTGTGGCGCAGGAACTTAGGCATGTTGTTCTTCCTCCCGGAGACCTTGGGGTCGAGCGAGCCGTGCTTCCCTTTAATACCGTGATAGATAGCCCGTGTCCAGCTCGAAACCTGCGGGTGCGGGCTCCGCCCATTGCGGCTATCATCGCGTTACGGAGGTATTAGATG
>JANTFM010000149.1 GCA_024763475.1 Acidobacteriota bacterium
ACCATACAGGTACACCTCGGCTGTTTGAGCCTCGTGCGGGCACGCCAGCGTACATCTACGCCGTTTCGACTCGAAGCTTCATGCATAATCCGGGCTAAGGACCATAGCCGAGACGTCTGCGCAGCTCAGCCAGATCGTGGCCATCCTCGAGGAGATGGGCAACGCCTGCATGGCGCAGGACCTCCGGCGTCATCCGCATCGAGAGACCTGCCCGTACGGCACCATCCTCGAGGAGACGATCCAGGGTGCGCGGGTGGATCGGCCGGCTCGCTCCCGCGACCGAATCCGCCGGAAAGAGGTACTGCTGGAGAAAGGCTGCGCCGCGAAACCCCGCCTCCCCCTGGCTCTGTCGCAGCTCCAAGACCTGAAGATGATGTCTCAGCTCGACGATCACCGACTCGCCCAGGTCCACGCAGCTTCGTTTCCCGGGGGCGCGTTCGCGAATCCGCAGACGGGACGACGGGAGCTCCAGATCCGCGACCCGCAGGCGCAAGCATTCGAGCGTCGTGAGACCCGCATCGTAAAGCAGGAGCAGCACCAGGCGATCCCGCCCCTCCAGCACCGCCAACAGGCGCCGGACCTCGTCGCGAGTCGGAAGGTCAGGAAGGAGTCGGGGCTTCCTTTCGCGAATGATCAGGTCGAGACCAGGCGGCTCGAGGAGGAGCACCTCGCGGTAGAGGAAGACCAGCGCACCGAGGACACGATCGACGACGTCGCGGGAGCGGCCCTCTTCGATCGTCAAATGCGAGAGAAAGGAGCGGATCTCGGCGCCGCCCATCGCCCGCGGATGGCGCTTGCCGTGGAAGAGGATGAAGTGCTTGATCGACGAGGCATAGAGCGTTACAACCGACGGGCTGAAGTGCCGCACCCGCGCCGCCGTGCGCACCTTGTCCATCAAGCCCCCGCGAATGCGCTGGCCACCGCTGAAGTGCTCGTCCATATGACGAGAGAAGCACAGGGACGCGCCGCGGCATAGGGCGAGTCGTCTCCTGCCTCCCGGAACCGGGAGAAGGACTCCCGGAGCGTCGCGGCGCGGCGCCCTCGGGACCCCGCGCACTCCCGCTGGCCCTTCCCCGTACTGGCTCCTGAGTCGAAGCCCCCTCACGCCGCCAGTCACACCTGACCGACGGCACCTGCTTCCCGCCGGTCGGGACCCACAAAAACAGCGGCAAATCTGAAGACGGACGGCTTTCCACCCACAGATTCTGCGGAGGATCCGTTGTTGTTGCGCGGGCCCTTACTCTGATTCGGATTCGGAGCCTGTCATCTCCCAGTCGTTGAAGACATGCTTGAAGCGCGCAAGGACATCGTCGCTGGCAACCGATAGGCGCCAGCGGGAAGGATCGATCGCTTCGATGACAAACTCGCAGTCGCCGGTGACAGGCTCGTCCCGCGTGGGCAACTTGCCACCGCGATAACCCACGATCTTGGTTTCCATGATCTGAAACACCGAGCGGGAGAATTCCTCCAGCTCGTGCCAGTTGAGCACGGCTCCACCGGGCTTCGCACCGATCTCATCGCCGAGATCTCTCATCGTTCTGCCGAGGCGATAGAGATCACCCACGGCATAGAGATTGAGTATGGCCCAGTTCAGCTGTAGACCTTCCGACTTGAACAGGGAGAGGATGTCTCCCAATTCGATGGCGGGCAACCCGAGGTCATCCCGGTCCTTGATCTCGATAGTCCCTTTCGGCATCTGGGCATACCCTCCAGGGCGGCTCTCGCGAACGTGAGTTTCCTTCATGTCCTCCCGATCCACGGGCCTCTGTGCCCACTGCGTCGGCCCCGCAACCCGACAAGCACCCAATCCGAGTCCAACTCGGGTGAGGATAACCCTGTTTTCCAGATGCACACGCCCAGCGACTCGGCTGCGATTGCAGCCCGAACTTGTCCGGGATAAAGCGGATCAAAAAGAGGCGATTTTTTTTGAATATAACGGCTTGACAGATCCCGTTGTTCGGCGCGAGAGCCCCGTGAGCCGATCCTACAGGGACTGGCTTCCCGCGTATCGACCGACGGCATGGCGGAGTTGTTTGTCCTGGCTCATTCGCCCGCGGAGCTCATCCCGGAGAGCGCACAGCAGCGTGAGGGTCTTGTCTCCCTCGGCGAGAAGCTCCGCGAGGATCTCTCGATTCGGCCCCTCAGCGATTCTTGTCAGGGGAAGGAGAGCCGTGGCTTGCTGGCGGCGTGTGATCGCCGCAACAGCGTCCTCGAGACGACCCACGGTGATGAGACGCTGCTCCTCGGCGACCATCTCGCGCAATGCGCGAAGCTCCCGTTCCATGCTTTCTGTTGCAACCATCCTCAGGTCACCGCTGCGGCCTGCTTTTTCTGCGCCTCAGACCAGGCATCCCGCAGGGGTTCGAGAAGATCGGCGATCTCCCGGAGCCCCGAAGGATCCGACTGCAGGTGCGCTTCCATGATCCGCCGCCTGCAATAGGCATAGATCCTGTCGAGGTTGATGGCAACCTCGCCGCCCTCCTCGATGTTCAGGACAGCCTGCAGCTCGCCCACGATATCGGTCGCCCGTCTGATGGGTTCCGCCGCGGAGGAGTAATCCCCCTGCTCGAATCCGTCCGCAGCCCTGCGCAAGAACGCCAGCATGCCATCGTAGAGCTTGATGATGAGCCCGAGGGAATCATCGGCCTCTACCTGGGTTACCTGGTAGGCCTGCCGGGCCCTTCGTGACAACAACGCCTGATTCATATCTCTTCTGCCTCTTCCCTTGGCGAACTTACTTGGACTGCGCCGCACCCAGCGACGACTGGAGCGCCTGCAACTGGGAGATAGCCTGCTCGGCGGCCGAGAACTGCCGGACCAGGAGTTCCTCGCGCCGGTCCAGACGCCTTTCGATCGCTTCGATTCGTGTCTTGTTGATCTCGATCGAGTCGTCGTAGTTGTCTTGCGCCGTCTGCAGGAGGCCATCAAAGGGGTCGGTAAGAGTCTCAACCTGCGTGACGAAGGCGTCGAACACGCCTTGACTGTAACTGACCGTCCCGAAGTCTCCGCCCTTTCCGGCCACGGAGCTTGCCGTGGCGTAGACCTGGATCACCAGGCCTTCGGCATCGGAATCCGTCGCTCCGATCAGGGTCTGCCCGTTTCCCGTCGCCGCGACGCCTCCGATGGTTCCCACGATGTCGACACCGGTGTCGCTCAACTGGGTGGTGCCGATCCCGCTCGTGCTGCCGTCGCCCGGATCCGCCACGTTGGAGACGATGGCCGTTGTATAGGCCGCACCATACTCATCGGAACGCACCCGCAGCGCGCCGCCGCTGGAGTAGGCGGTGACACCATAGCCGGCGTTGTCCAGGGCCAGATTGATCTTGCTCACGATGGCGCTGATCGTGTCTCCCGTGGCGAGACTCACATCCACGTCGTTCCCGTTGTAGGTGACCGTGAGCGTCTCGTCCTGGGAGATACCGGATCCACTGACCGCAGTGGTCCCCCCAGTGTCCGCACGTTCTCCCGCCGTAGACACTGTAACCGCGTAGTCACCTGCCTGGGTCTTCGTGTTGGCCTGCTCGAAGATCACAGCGCTGTCCGTCGTCGTGCCGGTCGACATCAGCACGGCCTTGATTTCGTCGAGGCGACCCGAGTCCACGAGGTCGTCGAAGGTGTCCGTCTCCAGCTCGATCCGGCCGGTTCCGTCCGCGACCACGATGCCCAGCTCGGCCAGCGTGTTGATCTTGTCGGTGGGGATTCCTGTCACGGCGCCTGTGAGCAGGCCCTGCAGGCTGTACTGGATGTTTCTTACGAGGCTGCTGCCCGCCACCGCCGACGCCTTACGGAATTCAGGCGTGCCGAACTGCTCATCGAAGAAGGTGTTGATCTCGTTGTAGGACTCGACGAAGCTCTCGAGCGCCGCCTTGGTCGTGTCGGTGTCTGCTGCGACCGAAATCGTCACCGCCGTCGTCGTCTCATCTCTTAGCGTCAGCGTGATGCCCTGGATCGCGCCACTGACACTGTTCGTCTCGGAGGTGATGGCCAGTCCGTCGATCGTCAGGCTGGCGCTCCTGGCAGCCTGCAGCTCGTTGGTCGCTTCGTCCAGGTTCAGGTTCGTGCTGTCCGTGATCGTCAGGGCGTGAGTGCTGCCCGTCTCCTCCGATCGGACGACAAGGATATCGTTCGTGCCGTCGTTGATGATCGACGCCACCACACCCTTGTCCTCGGCGTTGATCGTGTCGGCGATCCCCTGGAGGGAATTGTTGCCATTGGCCGCACTGACATCAAGCGAGATCTCTTCATGGCCGCCAGCCTGGATCGTGATCGTCCCGTCGGTGACGAGGGGAGAGTAGCGGTCACTCAGGGCATCCGAGCGGACGCGGTGAGCCTGGGCAACCTGGGAGACCTCTACGTCGTAGGAACCCGGCTCGGCGCTGGAGCTGGCGCTCGCACTGAAGGGCGCGTTCTCGTCCGAGAGGGTCGCTGTCTTGCCGGCGACGGTCGCGGCCTTGTTCAGTTCCTCAATCGAAGACGCGAAGGTCTCGAGGCGATCCGAAAAGTCGCTGAACGAGTTCTTCGCCTTGGTGAAGGTATCGATGCGCTTCTGGATGGTCTTGATCGGGATGCGTTCTGCATTGAGGACCGCGTCGATGATGGCGCGGAAATCGATTCCCGATGCGAATCCGGAGCCGAACTGTACTGAGCCCAGAGGCATGTGGTGCTCCTCCTGCATCGGTGCCGGGCCACTTCGATGGTGACCCGGCACCGTGAGATCACGCTTGCTCGTCGATCAGCAGCCCGAGGAAGCGGTCGAGTCTTTCTGCAAACTCGATCTGATCCTCGTGCGGGATCGTTCTTAAGACCTTATCGGTCTTTGCATCCATGACCTTGAGTTGCAACACCCCTCCCTCAAGGGTTTCGTACTTGAAGCTCAGTTCGCGGAGATACCCCTTCTCCTGGGCCTCCGCGAGCCGTGCGTTGATGCGTTGTGCTACGTCCTCGGTAGAGGGTCGTTCCGGAGGATCTGCGCCCGGCTTGGCCGCAGGATCCTCTTTCTGGTCTACCGTTGTTTCCCGCTGGACCGTTTCCACCAGAGGCGCGCTCTGCGTCGTATCGGCTTCATCGGCCCTTTTCTCTTCGTTGTTGCGAGTTTCCAGGCTCGAACGACCCTCGAAGGTCGAGGAGGCAACAGGAGCGACTGCCGAAATCGAGTCAGTGCTCATGATGGACCCTCCTATAGCCTATCTGACCCATTGGAGGGGCGAAGCCTCAGGCTCCGCCCCACCCCGGGGCCATTTATCCGAGCAGAGAAAGCACGCTCTGCGAGGAGATGTTCGCCTGGGCCAAGGCCGAGATGCCCGTCTGGTTCAGCACCTGGAACTTGGTCAGGTTGACCACCTCCTGGGCGACGTCCGCATCCCTGATGGCAGACTCTGCGGAAAGCAGGTTCTCAGCCTGTGAAGAGACGACGGCGATGGTGTGCTCAAGGCGGTTGTAGACCGCGCCAAGATCACCGCGGTTACTCGAGACCGTGTCAATCGCCGTTTGGATCGCGTCCAGCTCGCTTCTCGCTGCAGAGGCGGTGAGCAGGTTGTCGGCGGTCAGGCTGAGGCTCGAGACATCAACACCCGAAGTGGTGATAGTGATCAGGTTGTTGGCACCGGATTCGCCACCGACCTGGATGTCGAGGCTGGCACCATCCCCAGAGATGAGCGCCACGTTGTTGAACTCAACGGTGGCGGTGATACGGTCGATCTCGGACAGGATCTGGCCGTACTCGTCGTTGATCGCCTGCTTGGAGGTGCTGCTATCCGCACCGGAGGTCTCGGAGGAGGCCTGCTCGGCCAGGGTCACGGCACGCTGGAGAAGGTTGCCGATCTCACCCATTGCGGAGTCAGCGATGTTGATGACGCCGATTCCTTCGTTGGCGTTACGAACACCCTGGTTGAGTGCGGCTACGTCGGCACGCAGTGCGTCAGCGATCGCGAGGCCAGCCGCGTCGTCCTTGGCACCGTTGATCCGCAGGCCGGAGGCCAGGCGGCCCAGCGTGCGGGACATGCCGAGCTGAGTGTGCGAGAGCTTATTCTGCGCGTTGACGGCGCCAACATTCGTTACGACGGAAAAACTTGCCATTTGTCTTCCTCCCTGAAGGTCTACCGAGCGGCGTCCTTGCCGCCCCGGCGAGCCACGCTCGCCTTTGCTGGTTGAACTGCCTTGCGTTCCTTTGTCTGGGCGATGCCTTTTGCCAGGTCTCCGGGGCTAGCCTGTCGTTCCGCGGAGGGAGGAGACCCGAGCGGCATTCGCCGTGTTTTGCAAGGCTCTTCGGCTTGTCGGGAGGGAGCTTTAGCCTGGATTCAGGCCAGCTAGACGAGGATCTCCGCCGCCCGGGTCGTCACGCGACACCGAACGGCGAAGACTGGAGGTTTACGAACGGCCCCGTAAGGCCGTTTTCGTCCTACTTCAGCAGGCTAAGAATCTGCTGCGAGGAGGCGTTTGCCTGGGCCAGCGAGGACAGGCCGCTCTGCTGGAGCACCTGGTACCTCGTCATGTTCACGACTTCCTGGGCGATGTCGGCGTCACGTACCTGGGCCTCTGCGGCCATCAGGTTCTCCGACTGCACCGTGATCACGGCGACGGTGTGCTCGATGCGGTTGTAGATCGCACCGAGATCTCCGCGATCGGAGGACACGGTGTCGATCGCCGTCTGGAGCAGCTCGAGTTCCGCCCGCGCGCCCGACTTGTTGTTCAGCGCGTCTGCGCTCAAGCCGAGAATCGAGGAGTCGATCTGCGATGTCGTAATCGCGATGCGATCGCTGCTGCCGGAGCTCAGCCCGATCTGCACGTCCAGAGTGGTGCTGGACGACAGCAGATTCACGCCGTTGAACTCAACGGTTGCCGCGATGCGGTCGATCTCGGAGAGGATGTTGTTGTACTCGGAGTTGATCGCCAGCTTCGACGACGAACTGTCCGCACCCGAGGTATCGGAAGCGGCTTGCTCGGCGAGGGTCATGGCCCTGTGCAGCAGGCTGCCAATCTCGTTGAGTGCAGAATCCGAGACGTTGATGACACTCAGGCCGTCGTTCGCGTTGCGCACCGCCTGGTTCAGGCCGGCGACATCCGCGCGAAGATTTTCCGCGATGGCCAATCCGGCAGCGTCATCCGCAGCACCGTTGATCCGGAGTCCCGAGGAGAGACGCCTGAGCGTGGTGTGCAGATTCCGTTCGGTGGACACCAACTGGTTGTGAGCCTGTAGTGCTCCGATGTTGGTCACTACTGAGAACGAAGCCATTCCGTCTACCTCCAATTTCACGACCGGTGCAGTGGTTAAGTCCTGCCAGGTTGGTGCCCGGCCGTGTTCGATGTTCTCCTCGACCGTTTCCTGAGAGACTTTAGTCACCGTTTTCAAACGGAGCTTGCCGTACGGGTTCTCAAGAACCACTTTTGAGTGTGAGGAGTCTCAGAATGCGACGGAAGTTGTTATGACGAAAAGACGTACAGAACGACACACTCCAGAGTGTTCACTTTCAAGCGGGCTGCTCGATTTTTGTGCACCAGGGCAAATTCTGGACAATCCAGAGGATTCGAGAGCCCTTTTCGCGGCCTGGGTTCGCTGTCTGGACCTGGCGGAACTGGAGGACGCGGTGCTGGGAGCGCTGAGTTCCGGCCACCCGAAACGCCGTGCGGTCGTCTCCCTGGGCGCGATGACCCCCAAGCCAAGCCGAGTCTCTACGCCGGAGGGCGGCACACGCTGCTGGCGTGCGGGTGACCCGATCCCGCCACTTTTGGCCGTGCCGATCCAGGACGAAGGCGAGGTCCTGGGCTGGGTCGCCTATATAGATGACGGGACGGCCAGCCCTGAGGAGACGAGAGAGATTCGAGAGCGGCTCCGGAACTGCGCCGAAGCCGCTGCAGTCCCGACTCGCAATGCGCAGCGTCACGCGAAAGCCCTTGACCTCGCCCTTCGAGATCCGCTCACGGGACTGTACAATCGCCGTGCTTTCGATGCCTTTCTCGAACGAGAGGCACGCGGCATCGAACGCACGGGCAGACCACTGGCTCTTCTCATGATTGATCTTGACGATTTGAAAGGCCTTAACGATGCGCTCGGCCACCCCTGCGGTGACCGCGCCATCTGCAGAGTCGCCGCTGCCATCGACGGCAACATTCGAGGAAGCGATATTTGCGCTCGGCTCGGTGGGGATGAATTCGCCATACTTTTGCCGGAATCCGGAACCGCCGAAGCCCGGAGGCTCGCCAGCCGCATTCAGGACTCGTTGGCGAAGTTGAGCGTCGCGAGGCAGGGACATCGCCGGTGGATCCGTGCGAGTATGGGGATTGCGGAACTGCAGGATGCCGACGGGCAGCCGGATCGCCTGATAGCTCTCGCAGATGACTCGCTCTATCGAGCCAAGCGGGAGGGTCGAAACCGCGTGTGCTTCACGGAGCCGCGACGGGATCACGCCACCGAGCCCCTGCCCCATCCCGGGCCACCTGCCGAGGACACAAAGAGAGGTCGTTTATGACAAGACCCGATGACGAAACCAAGAGGTCTTTTGCCCGGGTGGAGGTGACTCTCCCGGTCCGGGTCCGAAAAATCGATCCCGTTGAGGCCCAGAAGCTCGCCGAGCGCCTCGAACTCGAGCCTTCTTATACCGAGCGTCTGTCCGCCGATTTAGCGAACCGCCGGGGCGGAGAGAGTTCGTGGGAACGACTCGCGATCCTCACGATGCTCGAGAAGATCGAGAAGCTCGAGAAGGGTCTCGAAACGATCGCGGGCAGCTTGGGCGTCAGCCTGGGTGAGCCCGGCACTTGGATCGAAGGCGAAACCGTCTCCCTCTCCGGTTCCGGAATGGGCCTGCGCCTGGCCCAGCGCCTCGAAGAGGACACGCTGGTCGAAGTGGAGATTACGCTCCTGGGAGAAACCACGGGCACGGTTCGCCTGCTCGGACGGATCATCATCCTCGTCAACCCGGACGGCCAGGAACTCCCGGTGGGCCGCTTCCATCTCGGTATCTCGTTCGAGACCTTCAACAAGGAGGACCGCGAGGCGATCGTCCACTACACCTTCCGCCTCCAGCGCGCACAGATCCGTGAAATGCGTGAGGATGAGCTGTAGGGGTTCCTCCAGGGGACCGTTGCACAAGGACCGTTCGCCGACGAGCCCGAGTTTTTGTAGCCCCGCGAATCTCCCTCCGGAGGAAACCGAGAAGACTCAGCCCATCCCCTTTCCGGGGTCGCTAGCCTTCTCGCCGTCGCTCCACTCCGGGCTTCCCAGAACTTGCGGGATCCTGGGCTGAGTTCCCTCACCGCCCAGACTCCCTGGCTCGGACCCCGCTAAGAGGCCGCCAGCC
>JANTFM010000150.1 GCA_024763475.1 Acidobacteriota bacterium
TCCAGCTCACCGCCCGGTTCAGCCTGCGGCTTCGTTCAGCCCCCGGTTTCGTTCAGCCTGTGACTTCGTCCAGCTCACCGTTCTTCTCGTGGACTAGACGACCTGATCGACCCCCCAGACGACGATCTTCATGTCCTTCAGGCAGTCATCGCAGTCGCAGTGGATGTCCTCCACGACCTTCTCGACCTTTTCCTTGGGGACCACGGTAAAGATAATGGACGAGGTCTTGGGAAACGCCCGCGAGCCCATGCGCGGGCCGCTCTCTCCCACACCATGGACCTGGGAGACTTCCGAGTACCCCACGACGTCGTTCTTGTTCAAGAGCACTTCGAGCTTTTCCTTGCAGGAACTCTCGACGATGATCATCAGCATCTTCATCTTCGTCTCCGCGTACGCGCGTTTCGCGCCCGGAATCAGGGTTGCGTTGTCTGGCTCGCCGAACCTTTGGGGCCCGTGCAAGAACAACTTCCCGTTCTCGCATCCCATCTCGTGGCATCTTCGGCCCGGGTTCGTTCGCGCAATCCTCGACGTCGCTCTGCGACGCCTCTGGTTTCGCTCAGTCGCCCAAGCCAACTCTGACCCGAATCTGGGCGGGAGAACTGGGAACTCATTCTTGCGAGAACCCCTAGTTCTCGTCCAGGTTGAGGACCTTCTTCGGGTCCGCGGTCTTGAGATACATGTAGTAGAGCAACGGGATCACCACGAGCGTCAGACCCGTCGAGACGACGACTCCGGCGATGAGGGAAACCGCGAGGCCCTGGAAGATCGGGTCGAGGTAGATCACGAGTCCGCCGACGACGAGAGCGGCAGCCGTGAGCACGATGGGACGGAAGCGCACGGCTCCGGCCCGCAAGACCGCGCGCTCGAGCCTCTCTCCAGCTCGCAGTTCGAGGTCCACGAAGTCGACGAGCAGGATCGAGTTGCGCACGATGACCCCCGCAAGTGCGATGAAGCCGATCATCGAGGTGGCCGTGAAGAACACGTCGAGCAGACCGTGCGCAGGCAGGATTCCGATCAGGGTCAGCGGGATCGGTGCCATGATGATCAGCGGCGTGATAAACGAGCGGAACCAGCCGACGACGAGGACATAGATGAAGACCATCACGACGCCGAAGGCGATGCCCATGTCGCGGAACACCTCGTAGGTGATCTGCCATTCTCCGTCCCACTTCATCATGTAGCGGGAGTGGTCGTCCGGCAGGTGGGTCGAGATGATCGGCAGCTTCTTGCCGAGGGGGGTCGTGATCGCAGCCACGCGGTCTTCCATGTTCAGGATCGCGTAGACCGGCGATTCCGCACTGCCGGCGACCTCTCCAACGACATAGCTCACCGGCTGCAGGTTCTTGTGATAGCGGAACCGTTCGCGCGTCATCTCGTGCGTGCTGACGAGCTCACTCAATGGCACCATCCGGCCGTCGGAGGCGTGTACGGTGAGTTGCAGCAGATCGTCGAGATGCGAGCGCTGCGCGCGATCGAGGCGCAGCAGGATCGGTATGGCCTCTCGTTCTTTCTCCGAGTGTGAGAGACCTGCCTCTGCTCCCGCGAGCGCGACACGGAGCGTCCGTACGACCTGCTCCGGGTTGATTCCGGAGCGGATCGCCTTCTCCCGATCCAGGTGGATCTCCCATCGTGGGGCCGGGTTCTCGACATACCAGTCGACATCTGCGACCCCGTCGGTCGTCTCGAAAATTTCCCGCACCTGCCGGGCGATCTCCAAACGGCCGTCGAGGGTCGGCCCGTAGACCTCGGCCACGAGCGTGGAGAGTACCGGTGGTCCCGGAGGAACCTCCGTGACCTTGATGTTGACGCCGTGGCGCTCCCCTATGGCTTGGACCATCTTGCGGATCTTCTTGGCGAGAGGATGGGACTTCGTGTCCCGGGAATGCTTGTCGACGAGATTGACCTGGATGTCGGCTACGTTGGCACCCGTGCGAAGGAAGTAGTGCCGCACGAGCCCGTTGAAGTTGAAGGGTGCGGAGGTGCCGACGTAGACCTGGTAGTCGGTGACCTCGGGCATCTCCTGGAATACGGAGGCGACCTCCCGCGCGGCGGCGTTGGTCTCCTCGAGGGAGTAGCCCTCGGGCGAGTCGATGATGATCTGAAGCTCGGACTTGTTGTCGTAGGGCAGCATCTTCACCGTGACGAAATGCGAGGGTACGGTGAGCATGGAAACGGCGAGCAAGACGACCACCGCGAAGAGAGAGGCCCAGCGCGCCGTCCGTGACCGCAGCAGTGGGCTCATGACCATGGCGTAGAGGCGATGCAGGCGGGTCTCTTCCTCGGTCTCCTGTAGCGGTGCGCCCTCCAGGTTCTCGAGTTCGGCCTCGGCCTTGCGGTGGAAGAGCTTGTAGGTCAGCCAGGGAGAGATCACGAAGGCGACGAAGAGCGAGAAGAGCATCGCGGCCGAGGCGTTGATCGGGATCGGCCGCATATAGGGGCCCATCAGGCCGGAGACGAAGGCCAGCGGCATCAGTGCGGCGATGACGGTGAAGGTCGCGAGAATCGTCGGGTTACCGACCTCGTCCACTGCGTAGACCGTCGCCAGTCGGGGATGGGCCCAGCGGAGTTCGTAGTGCCGGTGGACGTTCTCGACGACGACGATGGCATCATCGACCAGAATGCCGATCGCGAAGATCAGCGCGAAGAGGGTCACGCGGTTGAGGGTGTAGCCGAAGAAGTAGGACGCGGCGAGGGTCAGGGCAAGGGTGACGGGCACCGCCACCAGCACGACGATCCCTTCCCGTCGTCCGAGCGCGAAGGCCATGAAGATCACGACGGCCACGGTCGCGATGAGAATGTGTTCGATCAACTCGGTGGACTTCTCGTTTGCGGTGAAGCCGTAGTCCCGTGTCTTGGTGACATGGATATCGGACGGGATCAGCCGTCCCTTGAGGCGATCGACGAGTTGGTCGAGGTCGTCCACGAGGGCGACCGCGTTCGTGCCCGCCTTCTTGGCGATGGAGAGGGTCACGGCAGGCGCGTCGATGCCCGCGCGCTCGAGCCCCTTCTCGGGGGCCGCCGGACCCGAACCCATCCAGACGTAGGTCGAGGCTTCCTCCGGCCCGTCTTCGATGCTGGCCACGTCTCCGAGGTAGACCGGCCGCCCACCGTAGACACCGACGACGACCTCGCCGATCTCGTCCGCATCCCGCAGGAAGGAGCCGACGTCGACCTGGATTTCCTGGTCGAGGGTGTTGGCGGAACCGGCTGGCAGGCGCCAGTTGAAGGCGCGCAGCGCCTGGTAAGCCTGGAGGATCGAGACGTTAAAGGAGGCGAGGCGCTCGCGATCGAAGTCCACGCGGACCACGCGCCGCTGTCCGCCGATCACCCAGACCTGGGCGACCCTGGAATGGCGCGTCAGCTCGACCTTGAGCTCGCCGGCGACGCGGCGCAGCTGCATCGGAGTCGCTGTCTCGCTCCAGAGCGTGTAGGCGACGGCCGGCACATCGTCGATCGTTCGCGGCTTGACGAGGGGGGGCATCATGCCGTCGGGCATCTCGTCCATCGCCGACTGGATCTTCGCGTGGACGCGCACCGTCGCCTGATCCGGGTCGGTGCCCACGAGAAACTGCACGATGATCATCCCGCCGGAAGGCTGGGAGGTGGAGTAGATGTAGTCGACGTTCTCGATCTCGTAGAGCAGCTTCTCGAGGGGTGTGATGACGCGATGCTCAACCTCCTCGGCGCTCGCGCCGGGAAAGCCGACCATGACGTCGATCATCGGTACCTTGATCTGTGGCTCCTCCTCGCGCGGTGTCACGAGCAGCGCAAAGGCGCCCAGCAGCAGGGAGAATACGACGACCAGCGGTGTGAGTTTCGATTCGAGAAAGGCCTTGGCGACCCTGCCGGAGGCGCCGAGCGGCCGCCGGGTCATCTTCAGGCGCAGTGCTTCCCGGCGGGTTTGTTCCATCTCGGCCTTGCGGTCGGGCTCACCCGGATCGCAGTCCGTGCCCTGATCCTTCGAGAGATCATCCCGCTCGCTCATGGCAGGACCTCCACCGGTGTGCCGTCGGCTACCGGTCCGGGGGCGTCGATGACGATCTTCGCACCCTCATCAAGCCCGGAGAGAACCTCGATCCTGTCGCCGTCAAGGAGCTGGCCGCTCGTCACGGCGCGGGTGCGCGCCTTGCCTTCGTCGTCGCGGACGATGACGAGTTCGAGGCCACCCCTGCGGTGGAGCGCGGAGACGGGAATGACGAGGCGCTCGACGAGGTCCCCGGGAATCTCGGCGCGGCCCGAACTGCCGGACGCGAGATTGGACTTGCCGAGCGAGACCTTCACGGTGAAGGTGTGGGTTGCGGGATCTGCCGCGGGAACGATCTCGTCCACGGTGCCCTGGACCGTGCCGAGATCCTCACGGGCGTCGAAACGGACGCGCAGCGTCTGCCCCTTCGTCAGGCGCCGGATGTCCCGTTCCCGCACGGTCAGCCAGATCTTGCGGCCCGAGAGCGACTCGAGGCGCACGAGGGGCCGGCCGGGCGCGGCGAGGTCGCCGACTTCGACGAGCTTGTCCACGACCCGCGCCGCAAAGGGTGCGCGCACGACGGCATCCTTGGCCACGGAGGATGCGGAGCCGACAGCGCCGCGCGCCTGCTCGACAGCTCCGGAGGCTTGTTCGAACTGCATGCGGGCCATGTCGAGTTCGAGATCGGAAGCCGCCTGCTTCTCGTGGAGGTTCTTGAAGCGCTGATAGTTCTTCTCGGCGAGGGAGAGTGCCGCCTGCGCCTGGGCGAGTGCTCCCTGGGCCTGGGCGACCTGCCCCTCGATCAGTTCGGGCTGAATGTTGAGCAGCACCTGCCCCTTCGAGACGACATCACCCGCCTCGACGAGGACCGAGACGACGGGTCCGACGACCCTCCCGGAGACGAAGGACTGCCGTGTGGGCTGGACGATACCGTAGACCTCGATCGCCTTGCCCTCGTGGATTCGCTCTACGGGAGCCAAGTGCCCTTGTAGCGGCTCGAAGGCGGCTTGCGCCGATTCGGGCTCGGCGTGTTGGCAGCCGAACAGGACGGAGCTTGCCAGGACGAGAAAAGAAAACGCAACGAGGGTCAGCTTGTTCATCGGCACTCCTCCGAGAGCTTCTCGGTTTCGATCAAGGACTGGCCGGAAGCGTGAATCAGGTGGTAGGTCGCCAGGTTGATGTCGTAGCGAGCGACGAGTTCGCGGACCTGCGCCTCCCGGAGCTGGGTCTCCGCGTCGAGCAGGTCGATCATCTTGTCCAGGCCCTCGCGGAAGCGTTCCTCGCGCACGCGCAGCGACTCCGTGGCGGCCTCCACGGCGCTGCTCGCTGTTTGATGACGCGCCCGCGCGGAGACGAGTTCCTGCCATGCCTGGCGGACCTCGAGCTGCACGCCCTCTTCGAAGCGATGGACGTTGAACTCGAAGGAGCGGGTTTGATGGGCCGCTGCGGCGCGTGCCGCCTTGTCCGCACCGCCACGGAAGAGGTTGATGCGGGCGACGCCCATGACGCTGCTCGAACTGCCGTTCGTTCCGAAGGGGCCGTCATCGTAGTACTCGTAGCGGCCAATCAACGCGAACTCGGGCAGGAAGGCGGCGCGTGCCGCCTTGAGTTCGAGGCGCCCGGCATCGAGCTTGCGGCGTGCCGCCTCGAGGTCCCGCCGCTGGGAGAGGCTTCCTCCGATCCAATCCTCGAGCTTCCCGCCGAGCGGCGGGGGCGGCGCGAGCTCGTCGAGTTCGTGGTGGAGGCCCTGGCTCACGCCCATGTGGAAGTTCAGTGCAGCCTGTGCGAGTTCGGCGCCGCTTCTGGCCTGCTCGACGAATTCGTCCATGCGCGCGAGATAGACCTTCGCCTTGAGGAGTTCCGCCTTCACGATGAACCCCTCGGCGGCATACTTTTCCGCGAGGCTCACATGCTCGGCCGTCGTGTCCCGCGCCTTGCGCAGTAGGCCGAGGTACTCCCGCGCCTTCGCGACCTGGGTGTAAGCCAACGCCGTGTCGAAGACGGTTTGCTCCTCGGTGTGGGTCGAGGTGAGCGCTTCGGCCGCGCTCATCAGTCCCGCCTGGGAGATGCGCGCCGAGAGTTTCCCGCCGGTATAGACCGGCTGGACGACCTCGATGCGCGAGACCCAGGTTGTCAACGCATCTGGATGGTTGGGATCGGACATGAAGAACGCATTCATGTCGAAGCGCTCCTGGTTGAGACTGAACGCAAAGGTCTCCGCGGGATTGTCCGTGCGGTCGTAGATCTCGGTGAAATCAACGCTTGGCAGACGATGTGCCTTGGCCTGCTCTGCGCGTTCGGCGGCGGCGTGTGATGATGCCTTGGCTGCCTGAACCGCCGGGCTGTTCGCCAGCGCCGTACACATCGCGCGGGAAAGAGACAGATGCTCGTCGGCTGCCGCCATGCCGCTGGCCATCAGCAGGGCCACTCCTAGCGCCGCCATCTTCGCTGCTCTCATCACCGACACCTCCTGTCGACCGCGCCCCGGGATGGGCTGGTCAGTATCTCGTCCGGGGGCCTCCCTCCCTGCCAGTGACCGAAGCGAGGCATGGCAGCGGGAGGGAGGGTGCATCCGGTTATTCTGCCTTTTTTCTAGTACTTGCGTCTACTTCTCGTTCTTGTCGCCGTCAGCGTTTGTGCGGGTCCTGATTTGGCGGGGCGGACCCAGGTACTTCACGGGTTCTCCATGCGACCCCACGAGTCTCCCGAGGGGCTCTTCATACGGCCCCACGAGTCTCCCGGGGGGCTTTCGAAGCGACCCCACGAGTCACCGGGGGGCTCTTCATACGGCCCCACGAGTTTTCGGGGGTTCTCAAAGCGACCCCACGAGTCACCGGGGGCTCTCAAAGCGAACCGACGAGTCACCGGGGGCTCTCAATAGGGATGCAGACCTCGCCCGGGCGTCACAACACAGACGCCGTGGTAGATCCACGCCACGGGTTTCCGCCCGATTCTGTCCTCTGTGGGAGGCGTGCTCGATGGAGCGGGCACCCTCCTTCTCGATCCCGTCTTTCCGGGGCTGGCGTTTGATGGCAGCTGCGATCCCGTCTACAGTGCGGTCGTTGATTGTCATGCCCCAGGTCAGCGGGGAGACTGTGGACAAGCAGCTCGCGACGGTGCAGGTGTCCGCTGACCCCTGTGCGTTCGGGCCCTGCCAGCGTATCGCTTACGCTCCGGTGGAGAGAATCCTCTGATGGACATCCTGCTCGGTCTCCTGTTCCTCGTGGTCTGGTTCGCGCTGATGAAGTGGATACTTCCCGGCGCAGGGGTGCCCACCTGAATGTCAGGTTCCTGCGAACTCCCGGGTCGGGAGGAAGAGAAGCGCAAGCGAGGCTGAAGTAGGTCGACTGGAGTTCAGGTCCCCGCGAAGTCCCAGGCCGCGAGGAGGAGAAGCGCAAGCGAGGTTGAATTGGGTCGACTGGAGTTCAGGTCCCCGCGAAGTCCCAGGCCGTGAGGAAGACAAGCGCAAGCGAGGTTGAATTGGGTCGACTGGAGTTCAGGTCCCCGTGAATTCCCAGGCCGTGAGGAAGACAAGCGCAAGCGAGGCCGAAGTAGGTCCAGGGTGCCCGTGATTCCTTCTCCGTTGTAGACTGAGTTCTCCGAGCAGGAACTCCCATATGGGGTTTCTCGCGTCTCGGAAGCGAGGACAGCGATGAGGCGTGGGATCAAGTCGAAGAGAATACACCTCGGGTTCACAGAGTTGTTGCTGGCCGTCTTCGTGATGGTGCTGGGCCTGCTGGCGGTCGGTTGTGGTGGTGGTGGTAGCAGTGGTGGTGGTGTGGATCCTATCGCGGCTTTCTTCCAGCCCAGTGGCAGCGCGTCCTCAGCGAACCGGGTCCGCATGACCGGCTCCGCAGCGAATTCGACGACCGCGACGGTCAACGTCGTGATCGGCGGTCCGACGACGAGCCAGGATCTCTACTCCTTCGCGTTCGATATCGTCATCTCGAACACCTCCGTAGCGGAATATGTCTCCGGGTCGGCTTCCTTCGGGACTGCGCTGACTCTCGCAGGTGGGCAAGGCTCGAGCGTCCTGGCGTCGCAGGTGGGCAACCGGGTCGTGGTCGGCGTGACCAAGACCGGCGGGGGCAGCGGAAACGGTGTAGGCGCGGGCGAGAAGACGGTACTTTCCTTGAACTTCCGGATCCTTGCGAAGGGTTCTTCGAGCCTGCGCTTCGAGGGATCTCCGTCCAATCCGCAGAACCCCTCGGCCCATCCGGTGGCTCTCGATTCTGCGGGCAACGTGGTGGGCAGCGTGAGCTTCGACAGCGCCTCCGCGCAGGTCGGCGGCTGACGGCGCCGCGCGAGGAGACGGCATGCGGAGAGCCCTCCCCCTGGTCCTGGCAGGATTGTTCCTGATCACAGGAGTGGCCTACCTCATCAGTGGCCGCGGCGCCGGTCCCGGCACGGAAATGCCGGGCTCCGCCATCGAGGGCGAGACTTCGAGCGGGCAGCCCGGGGACGCAGACGTGCGGCCAGAACAGGCGGGGTCGCGGAATCGTGTTGAAGGAGGGCTGTCACCCGCGGGCGGAAGCTCATCTCGAGAGGGCCACAAGGCGTCGACCCAGGGGTCGGAAGAGTCTTCGTTTGGCAAGGATGTTGGCGCACCGGCAGGGCTACGTGCCGGTACCGAAGCGTTGTCGCCGCCGGAACTCGGGCGCGCGCGGCCGCTGGCGGATGGCAGCGATCTCGCCATGCAGGGCTCCCGGGAGTTCGGGCGTGGGCACGACCCGTCTCGCGTCTCAAGGATAGATCAAGGCTCCATCGTCGGCGCTTCCGAGCGACGGCCTCAGGACGATTCCTCCCCGTCCGGGAGAACGGTTGATGCCGCGTCCGTCTCGTCGAAGACGGGTTTGTTGCGTACGAGTTCGGCGCGTACGAGTTCGGCGAGGACGGGCTCGGCAACGGGGAAGGCTTCCGCTGGCGTGAGCGGAGCGATGCTCCCCGCATCGTCACCCCAGGTCGGAGAGGAGAGCGCTCCTTCCCTGGAGCAAGGAGCGGCCCGCGGCACTGAGAGTTCTCCAGAGCCCCTCCCGGAAAACGTCGCGGACGAGCAGCAGGCGAAGCCCGGAGATCACGCGGCGAAGCCCGGAGATGGCGAGGCGGAGTCCGGAGATGGCGAGGCGGAGTCCGGAGATCACGCGGCGAAGCCCGGGGATGAGGTGGAGCCCGGGGATGAGGCGGAGTCCGGGGATGAGGCGGAGTCCGGAGATCGCGGGGCGGAGCCGGACGAGACGCCTTCGCTCGAGCCGGCCCGGGTGTGGCTCTCGGCGTCTTCTCCGGAGTTGGGTGTCGGCG
>JANTFM010000151.1 GCA_024763475.1 Acidobacteriota bacterium
TGCCCTACGCGGAGGGTGGCGCCAGTGCGGTGCAGGAGATTGCGTGCGCGCTCGCGACCGGGGCGCAGTACCTGCGCGTGATGGAGGCCGGTGGCCTGGAGCCCGGCGTCGCGGCCCAGCAGATGGCATTCACGCTGGGAATCGGCCGGGATCTCTTCATGGAAGTGGCCAAGGTCCGAGCGATGCGGCGGACCTGGTCCCGGCTTGTCGACGCCTGCGGCGGGGATCAGGAGGGCCAGCGCCTCGAGCTGAGCCTTCACTCTCTCGAGAGGCGGCGGAGCCAGCGCGACCCTTGGGTCAATATGCTGCGGGCCACGGTGGAGAGCTTCATTGTGGCGGCCTCCGGGGCCTCCAGCGCCACGATCGCCCCCTTCGATGCGGTCTTGGGTGAGAGTGACGCGTTCGCGCTGCGGATGGCGCGCAACACGCAGATCATGCTGCGCGACGAGTCGCAGCTTCACCGGGTCGTCGATCCGGCCGGAGGAAGCTGGTACCTCGAATCCCTGACCGAGGAGCTTGCGTTGCGGGGATGGGAGCATTTCCAAAGCATCGAAGAGGCCGGCGGAATGGCCGTGGCGCTTGGCTCCGGGAGGATCGCGCGCGAGATCGCGGCGACCGCCGCGGAGCAGCGCCGGGAGATCGCGCGGCGAACACGTCCCCTCACCGGGGTGAGTTCCTATCCGAACCTGGAGGAGCGACCCGTCGTCCGAAACGCGCGGCAGGCTGCCGGGCGAGCCGTACGGCAACCTGCCATGAGCGAGGCCAGCCCGCCGGAGCGCACGCTCCCGGACGCGCTCGCAACGGCGTCGGGCGAGGCGCTCGTCGCCACGGTGATCGAGGCGGCGAGGCAGGGGGCGTCCTTGGGAGTGCTTCATCAAGCACTCGCCGGTGACGCTTCGCCCTCCCGCGGGCCGGCCATCGTGGCCGAGCGGGAGGCCGCGCCCTTCGAGGCCCTGAGAGATGCGAGCGATGCGGCCGCCGAGCGGCCGAGGGTCTTGCTGGCCACGCTCGGCTCGATCGCCCAGCACAAGACTCGGGCCATGTTCGCGGCGAATCTTCTTGCCGCGGGCGGCATCGCGGCGAGCGGAGGCGAGGGCCCCCTGGAACTCGACGAGCTTGGTGGGGCTCTCGACAGGTCGGGGGCCTCACTCGCCGTGATCTGTTCGTCGGACCTGGTGTACCAGACGCAGGCGGCCGCGGCCGCGCAGCGGCTGAAGGCTGCGGGTGCCAAGGGCGTCTACCTGGCGGGTCGGCCGGGCGCGCTGGAGGAGACGTTGCGGCAGGCGGGGGTCGACGACTTCCTCTTCCTCGGCTGTGATGTCCACCACGTCCTCACGAAGCTTCTCGAGCGGATCGAGGTGATCCGATGAGTCGCATCCCTGATTTCACCAAGATCCCGCTGGCTTCGATGCCGATTCCGCGCGGCGAAGCACTCGACGAGGCCTGGCGTGCGCTCGCGCGGGCCGAAGCGGGGCAGGACCTGGACTCCCTCGCGTGGAAGACGCCGGAAGGTCTCGCGCTCGCTCCGCTCTACAACGCCGAGGACCTCGACGGTCTCGATCACCTGCAGACCATGCCGGGCTTCCCGCCCTTCCTGCGCGGTCCCTATCCCACGATGTACGTGGAGCGGCCCTGGACGATTCGCCAGTACGCCGGTTTCTCGACGGCCGAGGCATCCAACGCGTTCTATCGCCGCAACCTCGCCGCAGGCCAGAAGGGCCTCTCGATTGCCTTCGACCTGGCGACTCACCGGGGCTACGACTCGGATCATCCGCGGGTCCGGGGTGACGTGGGCATGGCGGGGGTCGCGATTGACTCGATTCTCGACATGCGGATCCTCTTCGAGGGGATTCCCCTCGACGAGATGAGCGTCTCGATGACGATGAACGGTGCGGTGCTGCCCGTGATGGCGCTCTACATCGTTGCCGCGGAAGAACAGGGGGTGGCCCCGGAGAAGCTCGCCGGTACGATCCAGAACGACATCCTCAAGGAGTTCATGGTCCGCAATACCTACATCTACCCGCCCGGGCCCTCGATGCGGATCATCTCGGACATCTTCCGTTACACCTCGGAGAAGATGCCTCGTTTCAACAGCATCTCGATCTCCGGCTATCACATGCAGGAGGCGGGGGCGACCTCGGACATCGAACTGGCCTACACGCTGGCCGACGGTCTCGAGTACGCGCGGGCGGGTCTCGCCGCCGGACTCGATATCGATCGCTTCGCGCCGCGCCTGTCCTTCTTCTGGGCGATCGGCATGAACTTCTTCATGGAGGTCGCCAAGCTGCGAGCGGCGCGCCTGCTGTGGGCGAAGCTGATCCGGGGTTTCAATCCGCAGAACCCGAAGTCGATGTCGCTGCGCACCCACTGCCAGACCTCGGGGTGGAGCCTGACGGCCCAGGATCCGTTCAACAACGTCACGCGCACCTGCATCGAGGCCCTGGCGGCCGTGCACGGGCACACGCAGTCACTACACACCAACGCCCTGGACGAGGCTCTCGCGCTGCCCACGGATTTCAGCGCCCGCATTGCCCGCAACACACAGATCTTCATCGCGGAGGAGACCGGGAGCTGCCGGGTGATCGATCCCTGGGCCGGCAGCTACTACGTCGAGCGCCTGACGCACGAGCTGGCGGCCCGTGCGTGGACCCACATCGAGGAGGTCGAGGATCTCGGCGGGATGGCACGGGCGATCGAGACCGGTCTGCCCAAGATGCGGATCGAGGAGGCTGCGGCCCGCACGCAGGCACGGGTGGACTCGGGCCAGCAGACCATCGTGGGCGTGAACCGCTACCGCCTCGAAGAGGAGGATGCGCTCGAGGTGCTCAAGGTGGACAACAGCTCGGTGCGGGAGGCACAGGTTGCCAGGCTCGAGCGGCTTCGCGCCGAGCGTGACGCTGCGGTCGTCGCCGAGAAGCTCGCCGCGCTCACAGCTGCCGCAGCGAGCGGTGAGGGGAATCTCCTCGGGCTGGCCGTCGGGGCGGCGCGCGCGCGCGCGAGCGTTGGAGAGATCTCGAGCGCGCTTGAAGAAAGTTATGGTCGGCACCAGGCGCCGATCCGGGCGGTCTCCGGGGTATATTCCGCAGAGATCGGAGAGGAGGCTGAACAGGTGGAGGACGTGCTGGAACTGACCCGGGAGTTCGAAAGGCGGGAGGGTCGCAGGCCGCGCATCCTGGTGGCAAAGATGGGCCAGGACGGCCATGACCGCGGCCAGAAGGTCATCGCGTCCGCCTTCGCGGATCTCGGCTTTGATGTCGACATCGGCCCCTTGTTCCAGACTCCCGAAGAGACGGCGCGACAGGCCGTCGAAAACGACGTGCACATCGTGGGCGTCTCGTCGCTGGCTGCGGGTCACCTGACCCTCGTGCCCGCCCTGCGCGAGGCTCTTGCCAGTCTGGGACGGGAGGAGATCATGATCGTCGTCGGTGGCGTGATCCCTCCGGGCGACTACGAGGCGCTCTACGAGGCCGGCGCAGCGGCGATCTTCGGCCCCGGAACGGTGGTCAGCGAGGCCGCCCTCGGTCTCCTGCGGCAGCTGGCCGCGGGCCACGACACCGCGGATGACGAGCATGGCGGCTAAGCCCCCGCGGCGGCGCATGCTCCCCGGCATCGACGCCTACGAGGCCGGCGTGATCGCGGGCGATCGGGCCATGCTCGCCCGCGCGATCACGCTCGTCGAGAGTTCTCATCCCGCCCACCAGCGTCTCGCCCAGGAGTTGTTGCTTCGCCTGCTGCCGAAGACGGGTGGAGCCCATCGGGTGGGTGTCACAGGGACGCCCGGTGTGGGCAAGAGCACCTTCATCGACACGCTGGGTACGCGCCTGAGCGCGGAAGGGCACAAGGTCGCGGTGCTTGCCGTCGATCCGTCGAGTCGCCGCAGCGGTGGCAGCATCCTGGGAGACAAGACGCGGATGCAGCGTCTTTCGCTCGACGAGAACGCCTTCATCCGTCCGTCGCCGAGCGCGGGCTCACTCGGGGGTGTCTCACGGCGTACGCGGGAGAGCATGCTGCTCTGCGAGGCCGCGGGCTTCGATGTGGTGCTGATCGAGACCGTGGGGGTCGGGCAGAGCGAGACCCTGGTTGCGGGAATGGTGGATGTCTTTCTCGTGCTGATGCTCGCGGGAGCCGGGGATGAACTCCAGGGCATCAAGCGCGGCATCCTCGAGATCGCGGACCTGATCGCGATCAACAAGGCCGATGGCGAAAATTTCCAGGCCGCGGCGCTCGCGCGCCAGGAGTACGAGGGCGCGCTGCACTACATGCGTCCGCCGAGCATTCATTGGAGACCCCCGGTTCTCTGCTGCAGCGCGAAGACCGGAGAGGGTCTTGCAGAGCTGTGGCAGCAGGTCGAGGCTCACCGTGTCGCCCTCACGGGGCCCGGAGAACTCGAGGCCAAGCGCCGCTCGCAGCAGTTGCAGTGGATGTGGGAAATGATCGAGCGACGGCTGCTCGACAGCCTGCGTGAACACCCCGGCGTGGCGGCCCGCCTGGCAGAGCTGGAGGAGAACGTGCTGGCGGGGAAACTCACCCCTACCTGGGCGGCGGAGCAGCTGCTCGAATCCTATGGCATCCAGCGTGGTGCGGAGTGATCCCAATGAATGATTGCGGTCGTCGGCTGATTCGGGTCCTGTGTCTTGCGGCGTCGCTGGCGTTCGTTCTGGCCGGCTGCTCTACAGACAAGCCGAAGGAGCGGGGGCTGGACTCGCTGCTGCTCATCACGCTCGATACGCTGCGGGCGGACCATGTTTCTTGCTACGGGTCGAAGACGGTGCAGACACCACAGCTCGATGCCCTCGCCGAGCGCGGCGTGCGCATGGAACACGCGTGGAGCACCGTTCCCCTGACGACACCCGCCCATGCCTCGATTCTCACCGGCCTCTACCCTCCGGGCCATGGCGTGAGAAACAACGGCCGATTCCGCCTGCCGGAGCAGGTGACGACACTCGCCGAGATTCTGCAGGCCAGGGGGCGGCGCACGGGGGCCTTCGTCGCTGCCTTCACGACCTCAAGGCTCTTCGGCCTGGACCAGGGATTCGACGTCTTCGATGACGACTTCGGTTTCGGCCCCGGCGGAAAGAAAAGAAACTCCCGCCCGGGCGAGGAAGTCGTCGCGCGCGCCGGGGCCTGGCTCAAGCACGCCAGCGCGGTGCCTTTCTTCGCCTGGGTTCATCTCTACGACGCTCACATGCCCTACACCCCCCCAGCGGAGTTCGCCGCCAAGTATCGCGGAGATCCCTATTCGGGGGAGGTGGCCTTCACGGACTTCCTGGTCGGGAAGCTGGTCTTGAACCTGGAGCGCCTGGGCGTCACGAAGAACACGCTCGTCGTCGTCGTCGCGGATCACGGCGAGGGGTTGCGGACCCACGGCGAGGCGGAGCACGGCTTCCTGCTCTACGAGGAGACCCTGGCGGTGCCGTTCCTGGTGGTTGCTCCGGGTGCCATCGAAGGTGGCCGCGTGATCGCGCAGCCGGTGAGCATCGTCGATCTCTTCCCTACGGTATGCGGACTGCTGGGCGTGGAGGCGCCGCAGGGGCTCCAGGGCCGGGACCTGTTCGCGGAGGCAGAAGCCCCGGAACGGGTGCTCTACGCCGAGACGCTCTATCCCCATGAGGAGTTCGGTTGGTCGGCACTCTACGCCCTGCGGAAGGGCGAGCTGAAATATATCGCGGCACCGGTGCCGGAGTTCTACGACCTGGCCGAGGACCCCGGCGAGCGGCGCTCGCTGCTGGAGGAACGAAGCGATGAGGCTGCACGCTTGTCGAGGGGACTCCTCGAGAAGGCCGAATCCGTTGTCAGGCCGGAGAATCTCTCGCTCGCGGCCGGTTTCTCGATGGGCGACAACGAGGAGGCGATCGCGCGGCTCGAGAGCCTGGGTTACGTTGCAGGCGGCGGTGGCGCGCCCGGGGAAGGAGAGAGTGCGGCCCTGCCGGCGGTTGGCGGCCGGAATCCACGCGAGGCCATCGGCGATGTGTTCATCCTGCATCGCGCGCAGGAACTATTGAGTGCGGGAGATCCCAGTGCCAGTGCACGGATGCTCGAGAAGGTTCTTGCGCGGGATCCGAAGAATCCGCAAATGCTGCTCAAGCTCGCCCTGTCGCAGCAGATGGCGGGAGACGAGGATCAGGCGGAGGAGAAGTACCGGTTGCTCATCGACGCCCACCCGACCTTCTTTCTGGGCTACTCGCGCCTCGCCAACCTGCTCGTCAAGCACGAGAGATTCGACGAAGCGCGGCTGCTGTGGAAGCGTCTGGAAGGTCTGATGCCAGGATACGTCGCCGTCCCGCTGCGTCTGGCGGATGTGGAGATCCGCGGCGGTCGATCCGCCGATGCGGTCGAGCGCCTCAGCACTCTGCTCGACACGGATCCTGCCAACGCCGAAGCCTGGGGACTGCTGGGCCGGGCGCGGGAGTCCCTCTCGCACGACGAGGGGGCCCTCGCAGCCTACCGCAAAGGGCTCGAACTCCGGGCGACGGAGAAGACCTGCGTCGAGGGCATCGTGCGCACCCTGAAGAGGCTGGGCCGGGAGGAAGAGGCCTCACGAGTTGTCGAAGGGCTCCTGATGCGCGCTCCGGGCGACGCCCTGCTGACCAGGGTTCAGAGAGAACTCTAAGCGCACGAGCGCACAGAGACAGCGCTTCGGATGCAGGGCTCATGCGGCGTCCGGGCAAGGAGACGGTTCTTGGGCGGATCGACAGGTCGTGGCGCGGTGCTCGTCACCGGGGTTTCCACGGGAATCGGAAAAGCGACGGCGCAACGGCTGCTCGAGAACGGATTCGAGGTGCTCGGGACCGTGCGTCGCCGGGAAGATGGCGACTGGCTTCGGGAGTCCGGCGGACAGCTGCTCGTCGTGGATCTTTGTGATGACGACGCCGTCGCAGCTGCGGGTGAGCGAGCGGAGGAACTGCTCGGCAGCACAACGCTCGTCGGGTTGGTCAACAACGCGGGGATCCTCGGAGCGGGGCCGATCGAGTCCCTGGGTGCGGAGGACTTCCGCCGGGTGATGGAGGTGAATCTCTTTGCCGTGGCGGCGCTCTGCCGTGTGTTCCTGCCGCGGATTCGCCGGGCGAAGGGCAGGGTGGTCAACATCTCTTCGGTCTCCGGGCTCTTCGCCGCGCCCTTCCTCGCGCCCTACGCGGCCTCGAAGTTCGCGCTGGAAGCGTTCTCCGACAGCCTGCGCCGGGAACTGCGGCCCTTCGGCTGTGACGTCACCCTCATCGAGCCCGGGCCGATCAAGACCCCGATCTGGCGCAAGGCGCACGTCGCAAGCGGCGAGCGATTCGAGGGAAGCGTGTACCAGCAGGCGCTCGAACGTTTCGCGGCACGGGCCAGGACGAGCGAAGCGCGGGGTCTGCCGGCCTCCCGAGTCGCCGAGGCGGTTCTTCGGGCACTCAGCGCGAGACGCGCCCCGATACGGATCCTCGCCGCCCGCCGCGCCTTCGTCTACCGTATTGCCCGTGGCCTGCCCACACGCGTCGTAGACGCGATCCTCGCCCGGCGTTAGCCTCTCCCCGTGGATCGATCGAAGCAGGAGCAGGTGGCGAGGCAGTGGGCCGATACCTGGGTGCGCGAACAAGCCCCTGGTCCACGAGTGGTCGTGACGCGTGGTGAGGGCCCTCATCTCGCGGCGCTCTCGCAGCGCCTGCATCAGGCAGCGATCGTCTCCTGGGTCAGCAACGACTACATGCTGCCGCGCTCGGTCAACATCGCGCGGCTGCCCTCGCACCTCGATTTCTTCGCGAACACCGTTCGGGGTGCGCTGAGTCTGGGACTGGAACTCGCCGTCGCGGACCCTCCGCAGGCACTCATCGTCCCCGGATCGGTGGGTGGTGTGCTCGAGCAGGAGCTTGCGATCCTGCGGAGCGAGGCGCGGCTCGAGAGCTCGACCCTGAGAACGGTCGGACGTCTCTGGTTCGACAACATCGCGCAGACCCTTGGCGAGTTGCTCGCCTCCGTGGCGGTGTCCGACCTGGGGCCGATCCTCGCGGGGGCCCCCGTGCTTGTTGTGGCTGCCGGCCCCTCGCTGGATCGCTTGCTCCCGGAACTCGCGACCTGCCGCGAGCAGCTCATCCTGCTGGCCGTCAATAGCGCGGTCCCGCGACTCTATCGAGCCGGAATCGCACCGGATGCGGTGGTGCTTCTCGAGGGTCGAGACCAGAGCGATCATCTTGCGGGCGTGCCCGGGGAGTTCCTGGCGAACACGGTCCTGATCCACGCGGCACAGACCCATCCCGCGCACCTGCGCTGGCCTTGCAGCATGAGAGTCGTGTTCCACGATCCGTCCAGCCTCTGGCTGATGCCGTGGCATGGGGCCGGGTCCTTCGTGCCCAGCGGAGGAAACGCCGGAACGACGGCGCTTTACCTCGCCTGGATGCTCGGAGGCTGGCCGGTGCTGACGACGGGCCTGGACCTGAGCTATTCCGAGGCGACGGGACAGGACGCTTGCGGGCCGGGCGCGGGCGATCTCCTCAAGGCGCGTGGCTGGAGGGGTGAGGCGCGCTGGGCCAGTGCCGTCATGGGGGATTACCGCAGGCAACTCGAGCTGGTGTTGAGCGAGATTCACCGGAAAGAACCCCGTGCGCGCTTCAGCGTCCTGGCTCCCCGCGGGCTCGCAGCGCCCGATGGCGTGCGCATCGAAGGCATGGATGTTCTCCCGTGGGCGGCCCTCGCGAGGGAACTCCCTCCGCTCGACGGAGGACGACTGCGAGAGCGCATCGACCGGAGGCTGCTCGAGAAAGCGCCCCGGCGGGATCGTGTCGTGCTCGAGGAGTCCTTCGCCCGACTCGGAACCCAGCTCTCCGCTCTGCTGCACGACCCGCTGGGCCCCGCGTTGGGTTTGGCCCTCAGCTGCGGCCAGTCGTCCCTTCGCATGTTGCTCGGGCCGGCCCTCCTCGAGCTCTCCGAAACGGAGAGCAGACTGGACGATGAGCGTGCGGCGGTCCGGGACGGTCAGGCCCTCCTGGCCCGCCTCGAGCGCGCGGCCGCAGAAGCCCTGGATGGCCCCCGAGGCCTGTAGACGCTTGCGAAGAGCAGGATTTCGATCCGGTCGGGGATGACGATCGAGCCAGACGGGCTTCTCACGACCTGGATCTCTGGCACACCCCCGTCATGAGATCCAGGTCGTGGGCAGCCCGGTCGGGTCGGGCATCGTCTCCAAACGGATCGAGAGCCTCGTTCCGCAGTGACTGGGGGGTGAGGGGGCTTCGGCTCGGGATCCAGCACAGGGAAGGGCAAGCGGGAGTG
>JANTFM010000152.1 GCA_024763475.1 Acidobacteriota bacterium
TCAGGCCGGACACATGAGATGCGAAAAGGGGCTGCCAGGTTTCATCTGTCGCCCGGCTCCCCAGATGAGGGCTCGCGCAAGAGTAAGCACCCCTTCTGGCCCGGGCCCTCAGCAGCAGCCTCCGGCATCGCAGCTCTCTGGGGCGGAGGAGGACTCCGGCCCACAGGGGAAGAGGCCAAAGTGGGTGCTGCGGTTCCCGTCGATGCGGAAATGAGGAGCGAGGCGAGTCTCTTCGAGCATCGCTGCCGTGTTGGCACAGACGAGCATCGCTTTGCCGGAAAAGAACTCGTGGTGGTCATCCAGGGCATAGGCGTGGGGATAACCGGGTATCGTGCCCTTGTACCAGGCGACCTGACCGTAGTCTTCGCAACGATCCTCGAGGGAAGGAATCTTGAAGGCTCGGACGGTCACAGAGAAGAAACGGGTCGGCCCGATCTTGGCCTCGATCATCGGGTTTCCGAGACGGCTTGCCCTGCAACTGACAGTACGCGTGTCGGCGACACCGAGTTCCAGCATCATGCGGCGGAAATCCTCGAGATAGAGTGCGCCCGCAAGGCACTCGCCGAGTAGGAGCTGATCTTCGCGCAGACTTGGTGAGAGCCTCCGGTCTGCGAAGACATCAGAGAAATAGAACTCGCCGCCCGGCTTGAGCACCCGCATCACCTCAGCGAAGACCCTCGCTTTGTCCGGCGAGAGATTGATCACGCAGTTCGAGATGACGACATCAACGGACGCATCAGCGATATCTGCCGCTGCAAGGTCCTCGATGTAGCCTCTGCGAAAATCGCTATTGTTGTGCTGGTATCCAAACTGTTGGGTCTGGTAGGCACCGTGCCGCCGAGCCACCTCCAGCTGGGCCTCGGTCATATCCAGCCCGATGACACGTCCTGACTCACCGACGAGCTTGGCGCAGAGGTAGCTGTCCCGGCCGGTCCCGCAGCCGAGATCGAGGACCGTGCAGCCTTCGATCGCCGCCGGGATCGGCGAGCCGCAGCCATAGAAGCTGCCCGTGATCTCCGGGTGGAGTAGCTTGTGAGCCTCTCTGGCGAGGGGAGGCAGGGCTTCTGCGGAACAGCACGCGCCGGAAGAAAGGTCTGCGCTGCTCTTGATGACCCTGCTGTAGTAGTCCTTGATCGATTCGAGTTCCGTCCTCTTCATGAACTGATCTTCTCCTCTGCTTCCCTCCTCCGCGGCCCATCGTCCGGCTGATTCGCAGGGTGTGCAAACCAGGCCAGAGTCGCGACCGCTCCGTGGGGCAGATTCGTGGGTGGCTTCGCCGACACACGCGACACGCACCGTTGCTTCGAGCCTTCGCGGTCTGCCAAGTCTTGGGTGACTGTTTCGGCGCAGAAAAATTGTTGAAACTCCTGAGGGTCTCTCAGCATCCCACGGAACGACAACAAGAGATGACGATCCTAATCCTGGCTCAGTGAGCCGGCCTTTGTGGAGATGAAGCCAATGAAAATCAAGCTCCTTGTTCTCGCATCTGTTCTAGCTCTCGGGGCGCTCGATGCTTATGCCGGCGAGGCAACCTACTCCTTTGGTGTCAGTGGGCAGCGTACGAACATCAGCTTCGAGTCCGAGACCGACTTCGAGGTCATCCTGGGCAGCACGAACGAAATCAGTGGTCAGGCCGTCGTCGACCTCGAGGCCGGGACCGGGTCGGTCAAGCTGGAAGTCCCCGTGCTTTCGCTGAAGACCGGAATTGGTGCCCGCGACAAGCATCTGCAGTCCAAGGGATGGCTCAACGCCAAGTCCTTTCCTAAGCTGAGTTTCGAGTCGACGTCGGCCAAGAAGCTCGATGGGTCGAAGTGGGAGATTACAGGTGTCTTCAGCATGCACGGGGTGTCCAAGGAGATCACCGTGACCGCGGACTTGCGGGTGATTCCGGCTGCTGCAGCGAAGAAGGCCGGCCTCGAAACGGGTGACTGGATCCGCGTCAGCGTGCCGTTCGAACTCGCCCTCTCTGATTTCGAAGTGAAGATCCCGTCCCGTGCGGCTGCGAAGGTCAACGATACCTGGAAAGTACGCATCCTCGCGTTCGCCAACTCCAAGTAGCTTAGACCGGGTCAAGGAGGAGGACGATGATGAAGGCCCTGCTTTCTCGCCTGCGAGTTCCCGCACTGATCCTTGGTCTTGGGGGTGCCATCCTGGTCTTGCTCCTCGTCACCGGGATCGATAGGGCGCTCGGACAGGACGTGCTGCTGATCCAAGCTCATGACGAAGGCACGGTTGAACTGAATCGCTCACTTTTTCTTGAGGGTGACCCTGTGGCAGAGATTTACGGGAATCCACTGTCTCAGGCCGTGCGGGTGATCTCTCCGGACAAGAGCCGATTGTTGAGGCCTGCGGAGGACGAGAGCCTCCTTTTGTTGCAGGTGGACAAGAGGTCGGGGGAGAACCCTTTGCAAGCCCAAACCCTATGGTTCTTTGCGAAGTTCGCCGTTCCCGTGCTGCTTCTCCTGGGGTTGGTTGGCCTGTTCCTGCCTCGCCAGGGGAGCGGCGTCGCCTAACGCGCTCTCTCGCTGACTATCGAATCATCGCGGCCGCCGGGGGTTTGCCCCTGGCGGCCATTTTTTCTTGAACGTAAATGGTAACCGATCAATATAACTAAATAAAATGCCAGGTAATACTTCAGTATGATGAAGTTCGACCTTTCCTAAATAGGGCATGCAGGATCGGAGGAGGATGTCGTCCGGTCAGATTTGCTGGAGGCGACAGTCTTTCTCTACAGCGGCGGAGAGACGCTTGATTCCTTCCGGAGCGCGCGCTGAAGTTTTCATGAAGTGTCCGAGTTGGGCGCGGCGTGTTTTCTCTCCGGGTCGCCGTTTTTTGCAGCCATCCCAACGCAGATTCAGGCAGGGTAGCGCCCGTGGCAGGTCTTGCGAGCCATGGGTTCTTCTGCCTTTCTCGCTGCGTGTGACTTGAAACGCAAGGAGGAAGAGATGGGCCACGGAGAGTTGTTTCCTTTCGATCCCCGTCACGAGGTCAAGAGCGGTGTCGCCCGCAGGGACTTCCTCAAGGTCTGCTCGTTGGCGGCCGCCGCCGTTGGTCTTCCCGCGTCCATGGGCATTCGCTTCGCGGAAGCTGCGGAGGCTGGGCTCAAACCCTCGGTGATCTGGCTCCACTTTCAGGAGTGCACCGGGTGTACCGAGTCTCTTCTACGCACCTCGGCTCCAGGACTCGCGGAGCTGATTCTTGACCTGGTCTCGCTCGACTATCACGAGACGCTCTTCGCAGCTGCCGGGTACCAGGCCGAGGAGGCGTTGCACACGGCGATGGAGAAGAATAAGGGGAAATACATCTGCGTCGTGGAAGGCGCCATTCCAACAAAGGATGGCGGTGTCTACTGCAAGATCGCCGACAAGACGGCACTCGAACTCGTGCACGAGGTTGCGGAGCATGCCGGGGCCATCGTCGCGATCGGCTCTTGCGCCTCCTTCGGGGGCATTCCCGCCGCGGAGCCGAATCCGACGGGTGCGAAGGGTGCTCCCGCCGTACTCGAGGGCAAGACCGTCGTCACGTTGCCCGGCTGTCCTGCCAACCCCTACAACTTTCTTGGCACCGTGTTGCAGTTCGTTGCGCTTGGCTCGCTCCCCGCGCTCGACGAGAAGGGCCGCCCGATTTTCGCCTACGGCCGCACCATTCACGAGCACTGCCCCCGCCGGGCGCACTTCGATGCGGGACGCTTCGTGAAGGAGTTTGGCGATGAGGCGCATCGCCAGGGGCACTGTCTCTATCGTATGGGTTGCAAGGGACCTCAGACCCACGCCAATTGCTCGGTGGCGCACTTCGGTGATGTGATCGATTCCTGGCCTATCGGCCTCGGGCATCCTTGCGTGGGCTGTACTGAGCAGAAGCTCGCGTTCCGCGTGCCGATGCACGACACGGTCGAAATCGATAGGCCTCAACCGCCGGATACCTATCCGACGATCCACCCCGAATCAGGGGGTATCGGTACGGTGGGCGCCGGAGCCGCGGGCCTGGTTGCCGGTGCCGTGATCGGCGCCGGGATCATGGCCTCCAAGAAGCTCGCCTCGGACGACAAGGGCGAGGGAGAGGGGGTCTGATGAGTATGGACCGCAGGGACATGCTCAAGGGACTTGCAACGGGAGGAGCGCTGGCAGCTCTTGCTCCCGGTGTCGCGCAGGCCCGGGAGCGAAAAGAGCTTCCCGATGGCGCGCTCGGGATGCTCTATGATGCGACTCTCTGCATCGGCTGCAAGACCTGCGTGACGGCTTGCCATGAAGCCAACGAGCTCGGACCGGCTACGCAGGATAGCTTCGGTCAGGGCCTTTACGACGCCCCGGATCGCCTCTCGTCCGATACCAAGAACATTATTCAGCTCTTCCAGGAAGACGACGAGCAGTCCTTCGTCAAGCGCCAGTGCATGCATTGCATCGACCCTGGGTGCGTGTCCGCCTGCATGATCGGCGCCTTGCAGAAGCGTGAGGGCGGGATCGTCACCTACGAGATCGACAAGTGCGTCGGCTGCCGCTACTGCCAGATCGCGTGTCCGTTCAACATCCCGAAGTTCGAGTGGGAAACGCCGACGCCCAAGATCGTCAAGTGCGAGCTCTGCAACCACCTGATCGCTCAAGGCCAGATTCCCGCCTGTTGCGATGTCTGCCCGCGTGGTGCTGTGATCTTCGGAAAGACAGCGGAGCTGTTGGTCGAGGCCAAGAGGCGCTTGGAGGAGAGCCCCGACAAGTACGTTCCGAAGGTCTACGGCGAGCACGATGGAGGCGGCACCCAGGTGCTCTACCTCGCCGGCGTCGACTTCGGCAAGCTCGGTCTTCCCGCGTTGGGTGAGCAGTCCTCCCCGGCTCTTTCGGAGACGGTGCAGCACGGAATCTACCAGGGCTTCGTTGCTCCGGTCGTTCTCTATGCAGCCCTCGGAGCCGTGCTCTGGCGCAATCGCAAGAATCTCAGCGATGAGGAGGACACGCCATGACGGATCATGCGCGTGCTGTGGGAGGGCCCCTGTTCACCGGGTTCTTCCGCCTCCTCGCCCTTATCTTCGGTATTTCGCTGCTGATGCTCGCGTGGCGTTTCGCGAGCGGCATCGGAGCGACCAGCGGTCTGAGTGACGGATACCCCTGGGGCATCTGGATCGCCTTTGACGTGGTTACGGGAACCGCGCTCGCCTGTGGGGGCTACGCGGTGGCGCTGCTGTGCTACGTGTTCAACAAGGGCAAGTACCATCCCTTGGTTCGCCCCGCCATTCTGACCTCGGCCCTCGGATACTCGCTCGCGGGCTTCGCGATCAGTGTCGATGTTGGCCGCTACTGGGGTCTGTGGAAGATTCCGGTCAAGGTGAACCACTGGAATCTCAATTCCGCCCTGCTTGAGGTCGCGCTCTGCGTGATGGCCTACATCGTGGTGCTCTGGATCGAGCTCTCGCCGGCGTTCATGGAGAAGTGGAAAGAGGGTCCGGACGGCGTCCTCAAGAGCCTCTCAGAGATCGGCCATCCGCTGTTGAACAAGGTGCTGATCTGGATCATTGCTCTCGGCTTGCTGCTGCCGACGATGCATCAGTCATCCCTCGGCTCGGTCATGCTGCTCGCGCATCAGAAGCTGCACGCACTCTGGTACTCGCCCTTCCTGCCGCTGATGTTTCTGGTGTCGTGTCTGGGCATGGGGTATGCGGTCGTGGTCTTCGAGTCGACTCTCTCCAGCCGGGCCTTTGGAACGGCTAGGGAGACCGGGATGCTGGCCTCGCTCTCCGGAGCAATGGTTCCCATCCTGGCGATCTTCATCTGCATCCGCTTCGCGGATGTCATCTTTCGCGGCCAGCTGTCGACGGCTCTCTCTTTCGGGCGCTACAGCCTGCTCTTCTGGTGCGAGATCCTGCTCTTCCTCGTGCCGATGATCATGCTGGCCTCGAAGGCGCGCAGAGCGTCGGTCACGGTCCAGTTCAACGCGTCGCTGCTCATGATCGGCGCGGGAATCCTCTACCGCTTCGACACCTACCTGGTGGCCTTCAGCCCTGGGCCGGGATGGACCTATTTCCCGTCGCTCCCGGAGGTCATGATCACGCTGGGCATTCTTTCGCTCGAGATCATGCTCTACGTGTTCATTGTCAAGCGTTACCCGATCCTGAGCGGTGGTCCCACCGCCGTCTCTGAGTAGTAGAGAGGAATAGAAGATGGGTAGAAAGATCATCGTTGACCCTATCACCCGTATTGAAGGCCACCTGCGGATCGATGTAGAGGTTGATCACGGCAAAGTGCAGAATTCCTGGTCATCCGGTCAAATGTGGCGTGGCATCGAGGTCATCCTCAAGGGCCGCGACCCTCGGGAGGCTTGGCTCTTCACGCAGCGTATCTGTGGTGTTTGCACGACGGTGCATGCCATCTGCTCGGTACGCGCCGTCGAGAATGCACTCGGGATGACCGTCCCCCTGAACGCGCAATATATCCGCAACCTGCTCATAGCGTGCCATTCGCTGCACGACCACATCGTGCATTTCTATCACCTGTCCGCTCTGGACTGGGTGGACGTCGTGTCCGCACTCAAGGCAGACGTCGGGAAGACGACAAAGCTCGCCCAGTCTCTCTCACCGTGGCCGCGGAATTCCCGGCCAGAGTTCCAGGCGGTCAAGGACAAGCTCAAGGGCTTCGTCGAACGGGGCCAGCTGGGCATCTTCACCAACGGCTACTGGGGCCACTCCGCGATGCGCTTGGCTCCGGAGGTGAACCTGCTCGCGGTGACACACTATCTGCAGGCGCTCGAGTACCAGAAGAAGGCGAACCAGGTCGTGGCGATCCTTGGCTCCAAGACGCCCAACATCCAGAACCTCGCCGTCGGGGGCGTTGCCAACGCGATCAACCTCGACAACGAGGCGACGCTCAACATGGCCAAGCTCTACCGGGTCAAGAGCCTGATCGACGAGGTCGCGACCTTCGTCCAGCAGGTCTACGTACCGGACGTCTGTGCCATCGGCGGGATGTACCCCGAGTGGCTGGGCTTCGGCGCAGGCGTGACGAACTATCTCTCCGTGCCCGAGTTCCCGACCAACGAGGATGGCTCCGAGTTCGATATGCCGGGTGGGACGATCTTCGACGCGAAGCTGGGCGGTGTGACGCTGTTCAAGAATTTCGAGGATCCCTACTTCAAGGACAACGTCACCGAGTCGATCGCCCGCTCCTGGTATGACGGTGAGTGGACCCGTCACCCCTACGAGGAAGATACCGTTCCGAAGCCATCGGAGTTCGACTACGACGGCAAGTACTCCTGGGTCAAGGCGCCACGATTCCAGGGGAAGCCGATGCAGGTGGGCCCGCTGGCGCAGGTGTTGGCCGCCTTCGCGACCGGTCACGAGCCGACGGTGCGCTGGGCGACGGCGGCCCTCGAGAAGGCCGGCGCGGTCGCGGGTGCCAAACTGGGACCAGGCGTTCTGCATTCGACCCTGGGTCGCCACGCAGCGCGTGCGATTCGCGCTGCGGTCATCGCGGAAACGGCACAGGCGCATTGGGGGAAACTCGTCGAAAACATCGCGACGGGCGACGTGGAGATCTTCCGCAAGCCGGAGTTCCCCACGGGTGTGCAGCAGGGCTTCGGCTTCCACGAGGCTCCGCGTGGCACGCTCTCTCACTGGATCGTGATTCGGGACGGCAAGATCGAGAACTACCAGTGTGTCGTGCCCTCGACCTGGAACGCGGGTCCACGGGATGAGAAGGATGCCAAGGGGCCCTACGAGGCGTCGTTGGTTGGCAACCCGATTGCCGATCCCGAGCAGCCGCTCGAGGTCCTGCGCACGATCCACTCCTTCGATCCCTGCCTCGCCTGTGCGATTCACACGCTGGATCCGGAGGGCAACCAGCACTCCTCTGTGCGCGTGCTCTAGATGGCAGAAGGCGGTCAGGACGGTCGCGTCGTGGTCCTCGGTGTCGGCAACGTGTTGATGCGTGACGATGCCTTGGGCCCCTACGTGATCCATCTGCTCGAGGCGCGCTATGAGTTTCCGCCAGAGGTGGACGTCGTCGACGGGGGGACGCCCGGCCTCGACTTCCTGCCTTACCTGCACAACGCGCGGTCTGTTCTGGTCGTAGATGCCGTCTCCTCGAAGGGCGAGGCGGGCAGCATCCACGTCTACCGCAAGGACGAGATGCTCGCCTCGTCCCTCCCGCCCCGCATCACGCCGCACCAGCCCGGGATTCGCGAGGCGCTGATGGCCGCGGAATTGACGGAGTCGGCGCCAGCGGAGATCGTCCTCATCGGCGTGGTTCCGGAGGATCTCGAGCTTGGTACGGAATTGACGAGCCCGGTCCAGGAGGCGGTGGAGCCCGTGATCGAGATCGTCCTGGAGGAGTTGGGACGCCTGGGTGCGGCTCCTCGCCGCCGCGGCGAGGAGATCGATCCGGAATTCTGGTGGCAGAGGGACCCTCCCCCTTGAGCGAGCGAGCGGAGTTTGCCCGGAAGCTCCTGCGGCCGATCATCGTGCTGATCGCCGTGCACTCCTTTCTGGTGGGGCTGATGCTCACCTTCGCGCCAGAGTGGTCCTCGCGTTTTGCCGGGTGGGCTGTCATCGGCCCGGACTTCTTCCCCAGACAGGGCGGCGTCTTTCATCTCATCCTCGCGGTGGCCTACGTCTACGAGCATTTCCGCCACGGCGGGGTCTTCCTGCTCGTTCTCGCAAAGACGACCGCGATGATCTTCCTGGTCTCTTCGTCGTGCACGGGTGAGGTCCCCTGGGCGATTCCCTTTTCGGGCGTCACGGACGGCATGATGGGCTTCGTCGTCCTGGTCTTGTACCGCCTTGCCACCAGCAGCAGACGCGCTTAGATCTTCCGGGTCCCCGGCAGAATCTGTGGGTGGAAACCGTCCATTTTCGGATTTCCCGCCGTTCCTGTGGGTCCCGACAGGCGGAAAGCAGGTGCCGTCGACCAGGTGTGACTGGCGGCGTGAGGGGGCTTCGGCTCAGGATCCAGCACAGGGAAGGGCAAGCGGGAGTGCGCGGGGTCCCGAGGCCGCCGCGCTGCCTTCCTTCGCCTCGCCTCCCGCGTAGGGTGAGGGAGGCGAGGCGAAGGAAGACAGCACGGCTTCAGCCTAGCGTTGCTGGAGCCGGCCGGAAAGGGCCGTCAGGAGCAGCTCTCCGAACTCGTGGGGCTTTCCGGCAAGCAGCTCGACGGCGCGTCCCATCTTCTCTTCCACCTCGGCCTTGCGAAATCCCTGGTTGCGCAGCACCGAGCGCACCGCCTGCGCGTGGGCCGGCTCCTCGCGAGAGTGCG
>JANTFM010000153.1 GCA_024763475.1 Acidobacteriota bacterium
CTCGGTTCCAAGGTCTACCATGCATGGCAGAGCGACGAGTGCACCCGTTGCGGAGAGGTTGAGGAGCTGTCCCCTGATCGAGTCCTCGCCGACGAACACGTCGACCGGACAACGAACAGTGAATCTCTCGACCGCACGCCTTTCTTTCGTCACCATCGTCTTCGTCTGTCCCATCGGCAACTAAGATGGGGCCTCAGGATCGGCCGCGCCACCGCGCCTTTACACCCGGGAGATGGATCTGCTGCCCGGCAAAGGGAGAGTCGGGGGGTTGCGCTCACAGATTGATCGGTAGCCATCGGCGCCAGCCCGTTCTCCGGGGAGCCTCTTCCTCGCCGCTCTCTTCACGGAGTTGGGCGAAATGGGCCAGGACGGCTTCCTCGGTGGCGGCGCTCCTGGGAGCAGGACCCGCGAGCCCAGCAGGACTGGTAAGAAACTCGTCCACCCGGCTGCGCATGTCCAGCAGCCGGCGCCTCCATGCCGCGAGGCGTGCGGTGCGCTCGGGATCCCTTACATGAGCGCTCATGGCCTCGGTGATCTCGTCTTCGAGCACCTCGGCCTGCGCTCCAAGGAGGGCCCGATCCCGCTCGAGATCCTCTCGGCCACCCTTGGCGAGATCCTGGTGGGCGAGCAGCAAACACGCGCACAGCTCCAGATACGGACGATCGGCTGCTGCGATCGCGTCTCTTTGCAAGCGTGCGAGAAGCTCCGTTGCTTCCGGGATCACGCTGACCGCGAGCGGCTTGCCGTCGGCGGTCGCCCCGCCTGTTCCCGCCGCGAAGGTACGAACCGATTCGACAAGACCTGCAACCGCGGAGCAGAGAGCCGCCTGCTGACGAAGCCTCTCCGGCGGCGGCATCAGCGAACGTGCCGCATCGATCGCGTCTCTGCCTTGATCGCTCTCGACGACCAGATGGTCAGAGATCTGCTCAACGACATCCGCGAGCCGACTCCACTCGGACACCCGATCCTGTAAGCGCACGGGGTCCTTCACATCCTCTTCGCAACGGGTCAACAGGGTGGCCATCTTCTGCCGCGCCACGATGGTTCGCAGGATGGCGAAGCGAACCGCATCATCGGAGACATCCTTCCGTCCGGTGACGAGCAGGCTCACCGAACGGAGTTCTTCGGGGTCGGGCTCGGGCCACAGCTTTTCCGCCACCTGCCGGGGGAAGTCCAGGCTCCCCACCGGAAGGGAGTCGAGAAGGAGCGCAACAGGCGCCAACGCGCTCTTCTGGGCCTCCTGCTTACGCAACTGACGCTTATCGACGGGGGACGCGGCCTCGTTCTGGCGCTTTGCGGGAGCCTGGTCTGCCGCGGCGGCCTCCGTCTGGCGTCTTGCGGGAGTCTGGCTTTCCGCGGCGGCCTCCGTCTGGCGTCTTGCGGGAGTCTGGCTTTCCGCGGCGGCGGGTGGAGAACTCGGCACCCGAACGGAGTCGTCCGAAACAGCCGTTCGACGGCCCTTCCTGGTTGTTTTCCTCTTGGCGACGACTCCGATGGACTCTCGCCAGTTCTGGTTCTTCCTGCTCATGGTGGCCCCGCTCATCCGCACACAATCCATGGGCGAATCTTGGGTTCGGAGGCGATCCCGTCAACCTGCCCGCGTGTTAGGATCCGTGCCCATGGGACCAATCTTCCTCATCCTCGTCGCCGTCGCCGTCCTTGTGGCCCTGTTTAGCGGCCAGATGGAAGCGGTTACCCGGGCCAGCGTCGAGTCGGCGGGAGCCGCCGTGACACTCGCCATTGGGCTGGTCGGCGTGATGACCTTCTGGCTCGGCCTCGTCGAGGTGCTCAAGCAGGCGGGCCTCCTGGGAAGCCTGTCCCGTGGCCTGAAACCGCTCTTCCGGCGGATCTTCCCGGACATTCCGGATGGACACCCCGCGCTGGCCGCCATCACGATGAATGTCGCCGCAAACATGATGGGGCTGGTCAACGCGGCCACTCCCTTCGGTATCGCGGCGATGCGACAACTCGATCGCCTCAACAGCAGGAAAGGCACGGCGACCGACGCCATGTGCCTCTTCCTCGCGCTCAACACCTCCGCGCTGGCCATCCTGCCCACGGGTGTGATCGCTGCACGCGCGGCCCTCGGCTCGGCGGACGCGGGGGGCATCGTCATGACCACCCTGTTCGCCACGAGTTGCTCGACCTTGGCCGCGTTTTGCGTCTCCTTCCTGCTCGCTCGGCTCTCGTTCTTTCGCCGGACGAGGCCGGAATCCCTCCTCGACGCAGCCTTCGAGACCGAGACGTCTGGCGGCGCAGATGAGGGCGCAGCACCTGCCTGGCGGCCGTGGCGGGTACGAAGCGCCCTCGCCACAGGACTCCTGGCCCTCGCGGGAACCGTCTACGGATTCCTCGCGCTCATCCAGGATCACGCCGGAGCGGACGCTCTTCGTGTCGCTTTCGCGTCCTTGCCACTCCCCCTGATCATTCTCTTTGTCCTGCTTTATGGCTGGTCTCGTGGCGTGAGCGTCTATGGAGCCTTAGTCGAAGGCGGAAAAGAGGGCTTCCAGGTCGCGATCCGGATCATCCCCTACATGGTCGCCGTCCTCGTCGCGGTCGGGATGTTCCGCGCTTCCGGTGCCCTCGAAGCGCTCATCGGCGTCTTCGCGCCCTTCGTGGAGGCCCTCGGCATGCCCGGAGACGCGCTTCCGATGGCTCTCCTGCGGCCCCTGTCGGGCTCGGGATCCTACGCCGTGATGGCCGAGATCATGCAAGCCAACGGCCCGGACTCTTTCGTGGGTTATCTCGTCTCCACGATGCAGGGCAGTACGGAGACGACCTTCTATGTGCTCGCCGTCTACGGGGGTGAGGTCGGCTTGCGCCGCACCCGCTGGGCCCTGCCTGCCTGCCTCTTCGCGGACGTCTGCGGAATCGCCGCAGCCGTTCTGGTCTGCCACTGGTTGGTCTAGCTGCGCGAACATATATTGCCGGGGAAACGATCTGTTGCGAGCGCGGCCTCGTGTGCGCGCATGAATTGCCCGGAGCCACCTCCCGATGCTGCCGACCAGAGTCTACTGCCCCCTGATTGCCTCCCTGCTCGTTTTCTGTATCCCCGGTCTCTCCGCCGCGGCCCAGGACGGCGAACTCCGAGCACTCTCAGAGCGGGTCAGACCGTCGGTCGTCGAGATCATCGGTACGGTGCAGGCGACGGGAGACACCTCCTACGGCACCGGATTCGTCGTAGAAGACTCCGGCCTCGTGATCACAAACGCTCACGTGGTGCGTGGTGTCAGCGAGGCCATGGTCCGCAGCTTCGAGGGCGCCCTGATCGCCTCGGTCGATGTGCTTCATGTCGATGAGGAGGTCGACCTCGCGGTGCTGCGCGTCCTCGGCCTTCACGTCAAGCCCCTGTTCCTCGCCAAAGGGCCGATACCGGCCGTCGGCAGCGAGGTGGTCGCGGTGGGTCATCCGCGGGGTTACGAGTTCACCGTTTCGAACGGGATCGTCTCCGCACTTCGGGCGCTGGAGAAAGGGGGTGTCGAACTGATCCAGACGACGACCCCGATCAGTCCCGGCTCCTCGGGTGGCCCGCTCCTCGATCTGCAGGGCCGGGTCGTCGGCGTTTGTTCCCTAACCCTGACGGAAGGGCAGAACATCAATTTCGCCGTTCCTGCACGAGAGCTCCGGCCCGTCATCGACAAAGCTCTGGCCGTCGAGAAGAGCCTGGCCGCTGGGAGCGAGTCCGGCCTGCCTGCCGATGCGCTGGTTCGACTCGTCAAGACCCATCGGGAAAAGGGAGAGTTCACCCGGGCAGGCGAGCTCGTGCACAAGGCTCTCGGCAAGCATCCGAGAAACCTGGATCTGCTCGCGGAAGCTGCGGAAATCGCCTGGTCCACCGGAAACTACCAAGAGGTCGATTCCCTCGTCGACCGCATGGAGGCCATCTCGCCCGAGTTCGCACCGGGGCGCCAGATTCGTGCGGCGTATCTCGCCCAGACCGGGCGCTGTGAAGATGCGGTCCGCGTGGGGCTTGCCTCGCTGAAGGGCGCGCTCAACGCGCAGCAGACGGCGGAAGCTCACGCCGTGCTCGCTGAGTGTCTCGGGCGGCTCGGCAGGGTCGACGAGGCCTTGTCGCACATCGAGAAGGCGCTGCTCAGCGGAGAAATTTCCTCCCTGCCGGACTATCACGTACTGCACGCCTTCCTCCTCCAAAGCGCCGGGCGCATCGAGGAGGCCCATCTCGCGGCTGTCGTCGCGCTGCAGGCGGGGAAGTGGGACCCGCTCATCCTCGGAGCCTTGCGAGAGCGGGGTCTGCCGCATCTGCTGGATATCCTGTCCTTCAAGGGGGGAGCCAGGGGCGAGCACTATGAGGTGCATGGCGTGATCAGGAACGCCGGACCGATTCCCCTCGAAGAGATCCTCGTAACGGCGGAGGGCTTCGATGCCGAAGAGCAACTCGTCGCCACGGGAACCATCACGGTCGTACCTCTCAAACTCGTTCCCGGACAGACGGGAGCGTTCGAGATCTCCCTGTCCGGCTCTCCCGAGGACGTCGAGTCCGTCGCCGTGCGTGTCGTCGACTACCGCGAATAGGTGTTCGCGCCGTCCTCCTGGAAAAGAACGTGCTAGCCTCCCCGCATGACGCCGCCGAAAGAAAGTTCCCTGCACGAGCAGCACCCCGTCGTCCAGTGGGTCCGTCGCGAATTGCTGCCACTCCTCCGCGAGGCCCTTGCGCCAACGGCCGTCATTGTGTTCGACCCGCCGGATCGCCCTTCCGCCATGGGAGATGCCGCACCCGGCGTGCTGATCGTCTCTCCGGCTTTTGAAGGTGTGCCCATGCCCGAGCGCCTGGCGTCTGTACGGTGCCTGACTCGCGCTGTGAGCCCGATGCGCCCGCTGTGCCTCACCCCCGGCGAATACGAGATCGCCGCGAAGGTCCCCGGGCCGGTCATCGGAGCCGCGCGGACGGGTCTGCGGATCCTCTGAGATGAGCCTGCGAATCGAGCGTGTCCTGCGGGGGGCGCGCATCGTTCAGAACGACTGCGTGCTCAGCGAGATCCTCCGACAACCCGGAGCCACCAACTGTCTCTTTGACGTGCTCGCCATGAGCATTCGCGTCCTTTCGCCGGGGCCAGCGGTCCTCCTGCTCGGCTTCGCGGGAGGCGGGGTGGTGGCCCCCTTGCGGGCCAGCGGCTGGCATCATCCCCTCGTGGCGGTGGATCTCGACCTTGCCGGCGAGGGGATTTTCCGGGAGCTCTCGAATGGATGGTGCGGTGAGGTTCTGGTTGAGGAAGGGGAGGCTGCAAACTGGCTCAGGAGTCGGCCGCGTGCGCGCTACGACCTCATTCTCGAGGACCTGTCCGTCGCGCTCGCGGGAGAGATCACCAAGCCCGAAGTCAGTCTCGAGACCTTGCCTCAGTTGATGCCCCAGAGCCTTGCGCCCGGTGGTGTCGTCGTCACGAACGTACTTCCTGTCCCGGGCTGGAGTCGCCGGCAGCTCCTGACTCTCCTGGCCGCGCCCCATCCGCGGGCCGTCGTGGTCTCGTTTGAGGACTGGGAGAACCTGCTGTTACTCAGCGGTTCCACCCTTCCCTCGGCACGGGAGCTTTCGCGAACACTTCGTGCTGCGTTAGGGGACCTGGGGTCAGACCAGGGTCGACGCCTGGCCGTGTCGACTTTCCGCTAGCGATACTGTGCGAGGACGTCGCCAACCCGCTCGCCAGTAACCTCGCACAAGCTCTCGAAGTCCGCAGCGTCGAGGCCCAGGTGTTCCGAGAGCGAATCGTCCAGTTGATACTCGGGGTCGGGCGACTCGTCGAGCACCTGGTGGGCCACGCGATTCGCGAGGCAAACCGCATCGCAGACACTCGCGCCGCCTGCCGCGGGATCATGGTGATACTGGATGCCCTTCACAATCGACTCCGGAAGCCCCCAATGTTGTGCGGCGAGCGCACCGAGTTCTCCGTGGTGCAGGTCAAGGATCGCCAGCTCGGCACACGTTGCGCTCAGTCCATCATCCCTCCGCGCACTCTGGAGCAACGCCAGAGTCGATGGATCCAAGTGCCGACACAGGATCAACTTACCCACATCGTGGAGGAGCGCCGCCGTAAAGGACTCCGCGGGGATTGAGCTCGTGCAGAAACGCGTTGCTTCCTCGGCGGCGAGCGCTGCCGCCACCGAATGGCGCCACATCTCTCCCTCCGAGAGACCGTACTGTGGGATGGGACGATCGAGGCGATCGTGCATGGACGCGGCCATGGCCAGCGAAAGTACCGAGCCCGCACCGAGGCGAATCACGGCGTCGCGCACGCTCGTGATGCCTCTCGTGGCCCCGAACGCCGCGGAGTTGGCGACACGGAGCAGGTCAGCGGTAAGGCCCTGGTCCAGCGACACGACCTCTTCGATCTCATCGACGCGCCAGTCATCGCTTGCGACGAGCGAAGCCAGGCGCGTCACGCTCGCCGGGAGCGCCTGGAGGGAGTGTGACTGCCTGATCAGGACATCGAGGTCGACCATCCTGTCACCTCCATCAAATCCACCTGCCCACCCGGGAGGGAGAGCTTGTAGTGAAGTATTGTTCCTCCCGGCAGGCGCGCAAGCGGGCGGGTTGTGGACGGGCCCTGGATCTACAGCCCAGGGCAGATCGGCAGACCCTGGCGCATGCCGTGTCCGGTGATCAGGGCCACGATCTCCCCCTGCTGTGCAAGTGTCGATTGGACCTTGTGGTCCATCAGGAAGGCGACGCCGAGAGCCGCCGCAGGTTCGACCGCCAGGCCCGCAAGCCACAGCTCACGAACCGCGCGATCCAGCACCATGTCGTCCACCGCAACGATCGCCCCGCCACAGGCTCGCGCCGCGGCCAGGGCCTGCTCGCCGCAGACCGGGCGCTCGATGAGCACGGCTTCCGCGAGACCATCCCGGCAGCTCGACGGCGCGTCACGCAAGGCCCGCTGCTCCGCCCAGGCGGACGCGACGGGACAACAGCGGTTGGACTGGACTCCGATCAGGATGGGAAGCGGGCCGACCCCCGCTGCTGCGGCGGACAGGAAGCCCCGCTGAAGTCCCGTCAGGAGGCTACCCTGGCCCACGGGAGCCACGACGACGCCCGGCATCGCCCCGAGGGTCTCAACAATGCTGAACGCCGCCGAGGCTGCACCGAGGACGTGATGGGGATGCCTCGCGGGAGCCGCCATGACGACGTCATCGCGCATCGCACGAAATGCCGCCGCCGCAACCTCGCGACCGGCTCCCGGCACCTCGATGACGCGAGCGCCGGTCGATCGAACAAGAGTCTTGACCGCGTCTCGAGTCGATGCGCTCAGGAAGCTCGTGAGCGCGAGCCCGGCCTCCTGGGCATAGAGGGCGAGGGAGAATGCAGCGTTGGCTGGGGAATCATCCAGGATCCTTGTATGGCCAGCGGCCCTGAGCGCGCTGACGAGTAGTGCGGAGCCGCGGTCCTTCCAGGAGCCACTGGGCTGGAGATCGTCACGAAGCAAGCGGATTCTCCGTGGCAGACTCGGCATCGTCAGGCTTTCGAATGCCGTGCTGTCTTCTCCGAGACTCATCGGAGGGACGTCGAGCGCGGGAAACGCATCGGCATAGCGCCAGGGGCCGATCGGCGTACCCGGGGCCATGCAGCGGGGATCGAGAGGGACAAGGGGCGGGATGGGGGCGAGCTGAGGGATCGCGCCACGGCCCCGTCGCGACAAGAGCAGCGTCGCCCGCTCCACCATCACTCTTGCTCGAGCGCGCCGGTCAGTTCGCGTACGTCGTCCACCTCATGGTCGCGACACCAGGAGACGAGATCGGCAGCGACGCGGCCCGCGATGCCAGGATCGTTGTAGTTCGCGGTACCGATCTGAACCGCCGTGGCGCCCGCGAGGAGGAACTCAACCACGTCTCTCGCGCTGCCAATCCCCCCGATACCCACCAGGGGTACCTCAACCGCACGGGAGACCTGATCTACCGCAGCAACAGCAAGCGGGCGAATCGCGGGCCCCGAGAGCCCGCCGATGCGATTCGAGAGAGCCGGGCGGCGGGTCTCCACGTCGATCACCATCCCGACGTAGGTATTGACGAGTGAGATAGCATCCGCCCCGCCGGCGACAGCCGCGCGCGCCATGTCGGCGATCTCCGAAACGTTGGGCGTCAGTTTCACCCACAAGGGCCGGCGGGTCACATCGCGCACCGCGCGGGTCACCTCCTCGATCGCAGCCGGCGATTTGCCGATCAGGAGACCGCCCTGTTTCACATTCGGACAGGACAGGTTCAGCTCCAGCGCGGACACGCCACTCTCTCCCTCGAGAGTCTCGGCGACCTGGACGTAGTCCTCCACACCATAGCCGTAGACGTTGACCACGACGACCGTATCCCGCTCTCGCAGGCGGGGCAGTTTCTCCTCGACGAATCGCTGCACACCGACATTCTGCAGCCCGATGGCGTTCAGCATGCCCGACGGCGTCTCCACGATCCGGGGTGGGCGGTTGCCCGCACGGGGCAACGGGGAAATCCCCTTGACCACGATGCCTCCGAGACGGCTGAGATCGAGGTAGGGCTCGTATTCGAGTCCATAGCCGAAGGTCCCGCTCGCGGTCAGTATCGGATTGCGGAGCTCAAGTCCGGCGCCAAGCTCGACGACGGTTTTCACGTCGACGGTCATAGGATGATCTCCCGTGCGTCAAAAACCGGTCCTTCTGTGCAGACGCGAACGTAGGTGTCGAACTCCGTGGCGGGCTGCGCCTGTCGCACCACGCATCCGAGGCAGACCCCGAAGCCACAGGCCATCGTCTCTTCCATGGCGATCTGGCAGGGAAGGCCACGCTCCAGGCAGAGATCGGCCACGGCCTTGAGCATCGGCTGGGGGCCACAGCTCAACACGATGCGTGGCGTGTCGCTTGGCCGATCCAGCCGCGCGGCGAGGGGACCTGTCACCAAACCGGTCGCACCCAGGCTTCCATCCTCGGTCACGGGAATGACCTCGGCGCAGTGCTCGGAGAACCAATCGAGTAGCGTCAGGTCTCCCCGGCTCCGGCCGCCGAAAAACAGGGAGCACTGCTGACGTCGCTCCGCCGCCTCTTGCAACAGGAGAGGGAAGGCTGCGTTTCCGATCCCCCCAGCCACGAGCAGCACCTCGAGCTCCTCGTCAGCCGCCGGAAGCCAGAATCCTCTCCCAAGAGGACCAAGGGCTGTCATCTGCGCGCCGGGGCGCAGATGACTGAAGGCCCGCGTATTCTTTCCAACGACCTTGTAGAGGACCTCGAAG
>JANTFM010000154.1 GCA_024763475.1 Acidobacteriota bacterium
CGTTCCGATCCGCTGGCGGTGGCACCCTGTCCCCTTCCGGGGCCGGGTTGCCGGGCTGTCTCAGGGCCAGTTCCCTCGAGCCACTCTCGATGTCTATTCCCCAGCATTGTACGGGCGGCCACCGCAAATGCCGAACGGCTAGGCGCCCCCATCGCAGGTGCCGCGGATGGGCAGATTCCCCGGCGTTGCACATACGGCATGTCACCTCACCACGCCGACCCACGCATCAGCCGGCTGCCCGCCCGATGGCCGGCCACACCTAGTATCCGATGCGATCGAGGCGACAGCATGACGGACCCAACCAGCACAGACAGTGACGGGAGACCCCTCGTCCTCCTCGACGTCGACGGCGTCATCAACGATGCCGAGATGCTCGTCGCGATCCGGCTCGCCGCAGATCCGCCGACACGGGCCGAGAGTCTCGGCATCGACGTGATCCAGTCACACGGCCACCACGTCGCCATACCCCGATACATGCCGGAACTCGTCCAAACACTCGTCAACGAGTGCGAGGTGTGGTGGTGCTCAACATGGCGGTCGTTCGCCAACGACGAGATCGCTACTCATCTCGCCATCGACCCGCTCCCATACATCGACGACGGGACGCGCTCTACCGGCACCGCATGGAAGGTATCAGCAGCACAACCAACGATCGCTGCAGCCCAAGCCCAGAACAGGCCCACCATCTGGATCGAAGACTTCAACGGCACATTCCCCGACATCGACAGTGTCACGTTCATCGTTACGGGACCGTGGGGCGTCCTCCGATGGTCGGACCTCGATGTCGATGCACTGACATCCCAGGCGAACCCGCCCCGTTGACATCGGCCGACTGAGACCCAGCGAATCCGCACCCGGACGGGTCCGGCAACCCTCGACGGACGGAGCCAGCGGACCTGAGCCGGACGATCGTTCCGAGTTGGGCGTCCTGCACACCCTGATCGGCGAGGCATTGAATTGCCCGCCGACATGGAGCGCAATCAGACCCGTCAAGGCCTCCTCAATGTGCTTCAGGCCGCACGGTCATCGTTGGAGGAGGTGAGTTCGAAGGCTCTCAGTCGCCCTGCCAATAGACGGCCTTGTCGGGGATAATCCACCGGATTCCGCCCCGGGGATCTTCGACGTCGCCGGGGTACCTCGGGATGAGATGCATATGAGCATGTCCGACGGTCTGGCCTGCGTCGGCGCCCACGTTCACACCGACGTTGAATGCAGACGGCCCGTACTCCCCGGCGAGACGCTCCTTCTCGATACGGGTCAAAACGTGGATCGCTTCCTGCTCCTCGACGGAGAGAGCGAAGAAGTCCGCCTCGTGACGTTTCGGCACGATGAGCGTATGCCCCGGCGACACCGGGAACCCGTCGGGGAACGCCGCGGCGAGATCGTTCTCGGCAACGACGTCGCCGGCAGCGATACGGGCACAGAACGGGCACGGTTTCACAGGTCCTCCCTCTCCCGACAGTCCTTGTCCCAGACGCCCAGGGGAACGGCCTCACTGTACGCGGCAAGGAGAAAGTCCTTCCGCGCTGCGCTGTCGGGCCCAGTCTGAGCGATTAGCGTCTCTCGCAACGGATGGTGACTTCCGATGAGGTACTCGTTTCGCCGATACACCTGTTTGAGGCACCCGATCCCGGGGACCCGTGCCGATTTCTCCAGGTTGCAGGAGGCACATGCCAGCACGAGGTTCCATACGCCGTCAAGATTCCGCGGCCCACCGAGCCGCTCCATAAGCACCCGAGGAATCACGTGGTCAACGTGAACGGTCGAACCCCCCGACCCGGCGATACTCAACCCGGCGCCGCAGTACATGCACCGGCCCTTCTGATACCCGTTGAGGGCATCCCGCACCCCGGTGAGGGTGATCCGGTCGTTGGCCCGGGCATTGACGACCAACAACTCGCCGTCGGGTTCGTACGACACCTCCAGGGCCCTGGCCGGGAGGTTGAGATCCCACGACGTTTCGACCAGACGCCAGCGGGCTTCCACCTCGGCCGGCAGGTTCTCTCCCTGGCCGGTTCTCGCCAGTTCATGGAGCCGGTCGGTGAGGCGGATGCCGCCGTTCTGCCGGCGCTCGTCCTCGAAGAACCGCACCGGGATGTCACCGCCACCGACGACGTGGAAGGCGTCGATTACGTTCTGGAACCCCAACCGGGCGGTGGTCTCCCGAAGCGCGTCCTCCGTTAGCTCCCCGGCGTTGAATGAGCGACACGCATCAAGGAAGCGACTCGATGCGGAGGTCCCCTGTGTGTCGACACGTTCGAGATGCTCGGTCAGGTGCCGGGCGAACGGCACGGCCAGATCCTCGAGGGGGACGAGGTCCCGCTCCTCCCGTGAGAGTTCGATCAACGATGCTCCAAGAGCGAACTTGTACGACGCGACATTCCTGCCGAACAGGATCACCGCCCGGAAGTAGCTGGCGTCCGATGGCGTGAGCGCCACAAATTCGTCGACCTGGGACCGTCTCGTCGTCATTGTGCATCGAGCCTACCGATGGATCCGGACATCGAATCGGGCCGGCAACTGCATTGCGCGTCGCCGACCGACGACGCGTGAAGCGGAGGAAGCATCCTTCGCTACAACGCCCCGACGATCGTGGACACGTCATCGTGTTCATCGACGAGGGCGACTGCAATGCCGAGCCTCTCCAAACTCTCCCGCGTCCGACTGACCAGCGATTCATACGTGCCCATGGCGGGGAGGCACATCGCGACCTGGTCATGGTCTCCGCTATCGAGAAGCAGCATCATCGACATCAGTAGGTCTGCGTACCAAACCCTGGCTTGCATTGGAGGAGCCGTCTTCTTGCGTTCACCTTGCTTCGGACCGCGCACGTAATACAGCGATGGATAGCCCTTGACCTCGACAGCGAGTCGACGACCCTCCTTGTCCGCGAGAATGTCGACGCCGTGCTCTCGTTCGGCGGTGTTCGCAACGCTCTTGATCGCCCACCCCTCACGTGCGAGATAGCTCACCATCGCCGCCTGAACATTGCCCTCCCAATGCCATTCGCCCTGTGCGTCGCCCGATTCCAGGAGTCGTGGAGTTTCGGGCTCCTCCTGTTTCCTGATCGCCGCCTCTCGGGCATTATCTCCGCCTCGGGCGACTCGTTGATAGAGCCCCCTGCCAACCCGTCGGAGATCATTCGTGTGATTCGCGTGATGGATCGGAGCGTCCACGCACATCGCCGAGACGACGTGCGTCTGGATCGTTGAATCCTGATACCCAGGATGCTCTCGCTTAACCTCCTCGAGGATCTCTCGAGTCCTGAAAGCCGCGCGACCGGTCCGCTTCTCGAGACGCCGGAAGGCGCTCAAGATTGCATCTCGCGCTGTCTGTCTCATTGTCTCCCCTACGACGCTTCGCGGAACGCCTCGTAGCGTTGTTCAAGTGCATCAACGCTCGGGCGCCACTGATCGCGTCGTGGTGTCAGCAGCCTGCGCCCGTGGAGCTCCTGTATCCCGTGCCGCAGCATCGGCCCGTCGTGCTCCGTGAGGATGTCGGCTCGCACTTCAACAACCGAATCCGGGCGAATCCCCATCAAGTTGTGGTCGAACGCGGCATGGTGAATCTTGCACATCGCCAAGCCGTTCGAGACGACCGGCCTTCCCCCTTGGCTGTCCGGGATGATGTGAGCAGCGTCAAGTAACTCTGGGTGATGCAAGGTGCATACGGCACAACGTTGTCGATATGCGGTCAGCACTTGGATACGGAATGATGCTTGGCCGGCGCGCTGCTTGACAGTCCGCAGGTAGTAGCGCCGCTGCGCTTCGTTCAGTTCGTTCGCCGTCGCTCCCACGACGATCGATCCGATCGGAGTGAGGGCGACGGTGAACGCAAGCTTGGCGGGTTCGTCTTCGACGATGAGAGCGCCGCTCGGCAGGTACATAGCGTTCCCGACCCCCTGCAAGTACAACACGGCAGTGCCGGCGTTCATCGCTCGGCGAAGCGCTGCGTTGTCCCAATGGTTTGGATCGGTTCCCCGGTACCGATAGCGAAGCATCCCTCCCGCATCAATCTCATCGTCGTAGGGCGGTGGCTCGCCCTTCTTCGGCGATGCAGTCCGAATCGAGATGGGATAGTCGAGAACCTTGGGTTTGAAGATTCCATTCTGACCGATGAGCGGCACCCGCGTGCCGTCAAATGTGAACGACGCCAGATCTCGATATGCCACGGGCGCGGTTCCGCCGCTCGACATCCGTTCAACGAAGTCGAAAGCAGCAACTCGGACTACTTGCCGCCATTCAGTATTCACCGGCTCGACTCTACTCCGCGGGACCGGGGCTCATCGACCCTCAACAAACGACGACAGCGCTCTCTCCATCGTGCATGACTCGAATTCCGCCGACGACGGCCCTTCTTTGCGGGCGGCGACGCCAAGACCAACCACGAGATCCCGTCCGACTCTCATGCCGTCCTGCAGGCAGACACTTGGTGTGACAACCGGAGAGGTTGTCCCTGGTGAGATGGTGTGATTGGTTGATGTTTGGGCGGGCCTCCGACGAGACCGTCGGCTCCACGACTCGCAGTTCGAAGGAAGGCTCATGAGCAACGATCGACGAGACGTGCATCGGAGTTGTTCCTGACACCATTACGAACCTCTTGTTCCCCGGCACAATGGCCGTCCCAACCGCGACTCGGTGCTTCCTGTTCCTCCGGTGGATCTACTCGGAGCTCAAGGAGCGACGATCAGAGGTCTGGAATCCGCACCGGTTGTGTCATACGGTGTCGCCATGGCCCGTGTCACTGATCCCGGGTACCACCGAGGTCGGATCCCCGCGTCGAAAGGCCGGACCTACCCGGTTGAGATACTCACGCCCGACGAAATCCGGGCCCTCGCCGCTCAATGCTCAACAACGTCGAGCAGCGGCATCCGCCACCGCGCACTCATCGTCCTCCTGTACCGGACCGGGCTGCGCATCAGCGAAGCCCTCGCCCTGCGGCCCAAGGACCTCAACCTGGAAGTCGGGGCGGTCACCGTCCTGCACGGCAAGGGCGATCGTCTGCGCACCGTCGGCATCGACCCCGGCGCCTACCCCCACATCGAAGCCTGGCTCGAACGGCGCAAGACTCTCAACCCGCCCGCAGGCGCGCCGCTGTTCTGCACCCTGAAGGGCGGCCCGATGTACTCGTCAACCGTGCGAGAAACGCTGTCTCGACTCGCCGGGCGAGCCGGGATCGAGAAGCGCGTGCATCCACACGGGTTCCGGCACACCCACGCCTACGAGCTGATGATGGAAGGCATCCCGATACCAATTATCCAACGCCAGCTCGGCCACGCGTCGCTCGCCACTACCGACACGTACCTCTCCCACATCGCCCCCAAGCTTGTCATCGAAACCATGGGACGCCGCGAATGGAGCCCGTGACGCCCTGAGACGGGGAGCTCGCACGCCCCGGTCACGCCCCCTCGGATCCGTCGATCATCGAGCCGTTGGCGATCGGCCGATTCCCTCGTTGGAAAGCGTCACTGGACACCTGCCGGCGGCACGCTCGATCCGCGACCAATGCAGTTGGCGGCCATAACCCGTCCCCGTGTGCACCTACGGTCTCGGTACCGTCAGCATTGTGACGGGAGGACGCAGCTCCCCCGCGACAGGGGCGGTTTGGACCAGCCTCCTCGGTTCCCGGTTCGACAACGAGTCTTTCAGAAAGCCTCTTCCTTCGAGCTCGCCCTGCAGTCTCGCCGGCGTCAACGCGTTGAACTCGTCGAGAATCTGCTCGAAGTGGGGGCCAAATGAAGTTGCCGCGACAACACGCCGTACGACCTCCCCGTCGAAGACCAATGGCTTCTCGAGACCGAAGAACCGCCGATGTGCCTCACCCAGCAGCTCTCCGGACCGGCCTATCACCCGACCATGGCTACCCGAATGAGCATCACCATGGGCACGCTCCAGGTTCTCGCGGCTGAACGTACGGCGCAGAAGTGCTGCACGGTGTGTGACTTGACAGAGAACCCTCCAAGCTGGCTTCAGGCCGCGAATTGACGTCTTCAGCTCGATCGCTGTCAGCACTCCATCGGCGTTCGCCACCAGAAAGTCGATAGACGGCTCAGACCAATACCTCCCGGCATCATTGATCCGCCAGGAAGGTGTCATGACTTCCCAAGCAACAAGGAACTGCCGCTCATGGCTAACACTCACACCATCGGCATGCCAACGCTCTGTGAGCGCTCGCTGCAACTGCCACTCGTTCACTCAGTTCGGCTCACGGTTCTACAAGGCGCCCGGATGAACAGGGGTCCGCCGCTCGCTCGGAGGCGCCGAAATTGGTCGGTTTCGTATTCTCAAATCCTCGCCGATCACCGCATTCCGTGACTGGGGCGCACGCGGAACACCCCTTCCTCAACGAAATCGATGCGGAATGCTGGCGGCCTGCCCTTCGGCCACGGCGCGAATCCGTTGGCGAGCAGCCAAGCGCCGATTTCCTTGCTTCGAAACTCAGGACAATCCCGCCAGAACGACTGCGAAAGTCTCACCCGGAATCTCTCTCCTCCATCGAGTACGAGAGATACTTCTTTGAGATGGCTATCGACATTGGCGTCGCGATCAGCCTTCGACACCGCGATGCCATAGCCCGCACCTGACCGAGAGGGATCTCCGTTTGACCAGGCTCGTCCGATCATGCTCACCTCCACTATCGCAAGTCGCCTCGCTGGTCTTCTCTTCCAGCTGCTCCCTCGCTGCCGAGGACCTTCCTGAACCACAGAATCGCGGCCTCGCCGTCCTTTCTGGTGACCTCATCCACCGCGCGACTATGTCGAATTCCGTTTCGAAGTTCTGCCAACTGGCTGAAACGCGTGGCAAGAGTCTCCTTTGACCCATAGGTCTGCGCGAAGACAGGCCACTGATCCCGATTCTTGATCGTGTCCTCGAGGTCACGGAGATCGGCGAACTCGAGCATTCCCTCAGGCCTCGCGTAGTAAGCCTGGTCGATCGCGGCATTCCGTTGCGCTGCCGCTCGAATGCGATCGTTGAGCTTCCCAACGACATGAGGAGGCAACACAGCGACACCGGCTTGCACCGCTTCTGCCACCGAGGACCGTATCGCCAATTCAACCTGCTCAAGATCGGCGTCGAGTTCCTGAAGGCGAGGAGATAGGTCGAGACGCTCCTTGATCAGGAGTCCTTCAATGGCATCCTGAATCGTTCGTTGCCGCTCCGAAAGGAAGTCCTCCAAGTCCTCCGGAGTGAAAGGGTCCCGCAGGAGGATGTCGAATGCCGCGGGTGATATGAAGTGAGACTCGAGGGTCGCGCGGACGGTTGACTCACCATTCTTCAATATCAGTTCCGGAAGGTACTCGTTGGGCAAACGATCGCTGATCACGCGCCGGTTCGTGTCGGCGGTGAGAGGTGTGCGATTGAGGATCGTATCGACCTCAGCTGCAAGATCGTGATCGCGCCCCCACCTCTTCGGGACTATGTGATGATCGTCAAGATCCCCGTATTGGGGCACCGTTCCGGTCATCCAATCGCGCGCTCCATGCAAGACGAAGAGATTGAACACGCCGTTGTAAACGGAAGTGCCTCGCTTCGTCTCCCTTCTTAGGTCAAGCGCACGGAACCGTGCGCCAAATTCGGAGATGACTGCCGGCTCCACCTCGTCGTCGTCAAACCACTTCCGCACTTCGGTGTAGTCCCTCGCTGCAGTCGACTCGACCGACCCCGAGTAGCGACTCGTGAAGACGCTTGACCAATACCAATGCCGGACCTTCTTCTGAGCGTCGAGTTGTCTGTGCGGGTCAAGCTCAGCCACAGCACACTGGAGCGAGGCGAACGCCGGAATGATGGAGACGTACGGCAGATATCTCGACGAGATCGCACCAAACTCTTGGGGATGCCGTAGCAGGGCAATCGCGCTCTCCACAGCATCGACAGCCGAGTTCCACCGATCGCGAAAGTCTGTCGTGTCAGGGACAAGAACCTCTTGCCGAAGAGATCCGTCGCTCTCTCGGACCTTCTTTACTTGCCCAGGCAAGAGGTAATACAGGTACTTCGGTGAACAGTAGGTCTGGCATCGAATGGACATCACTTGTAGCAGGTAGACATTCATGCGGTCGGTCTCTACGAAGTCAAGGCGAGGGGCAGCCTCGCGCCACATGTGCTTCAGCTGCAGGCCCTTGGGTTTGAGCATCGCGTTGATGAGATCAAATGCGTCGAGCCTGACGCCCTTGCTGTTGACCTGCGTGAAGATGTCGCAGACCTTGGAGATGTCGAGATCCTGATCGAGCTCGATGTACGCAACCTGATACTGCTGGGTGATCCCCTTGAGGTGTTCTCCGAACGCACGAGCATCCTCAGATCTTCGCTTGGCCTTGAGAGCCGACTCGGCATCTCCGCTCCGTACGGCACCGTCATGGCGCTCGTTCCAGTAAGCCTCGTACCCCTGAACCCAATTTGGGAGCTCCCACCCCGTGCCGCCAACCACGGATAGTGGAAAGATATGCTCACTGTATTGGGTCTCTGGGCTTGCCAAGATCCTCGCCGCTCGCCGAGTCCAGCCGTACTCGAACGCCGCGTCGTAGTCCTGGTCCATGAACCTGTCAACGTGAATGAAGTAAAGGTATCTGTTCGATCGATTGGGCAGAGGCACGTCGGGGGCAAGGAACGTGTAGTACATAGCTGTCAAGCGCTGCTGACCATCGAGAACGATGTGATGAGCGTGGGATAGGTCATCCTCCGAGTGCCCATACACGGGTTCACAAGCAAGAGCCTCGAAGTTCTCCTGTTTGCCTTTCCACAGCAGCAGACTGCCGATGTAGTAGTCGAGGAAGATCGAGCGGATGAGATCCCGAATGTCCCAGGGTTCCCATTCGAACTCTCGCTGAAAGTCCGGAATCACATACCGGCCTTCGCGAAGATGCCCTATCAAGGTCGCCAGGCTCGCATGATCTGGCTTTTGCGCGTCCTTCAAACCTTCAGTCCCTTCTAGATAGTTCGCCTCGACCTGCCCCCGGGAGAGCAAGAACCGCTACGGGCGCGATCAAGTTCGGAAGCGGGGTCAATTCGTTCACTCGTCGTCACCCCCTGTTGGGCCATGCCATGCACATTAGAGGCATCTACTGCCAGCCCTTCAGACCGATAGCCACGCACTGGATGGCCACCTAGTTCCGCCTGCGGTCGCACCGAAACCCTGCCTGCCGATTCCGCGGTGCACTCCGAGCGAGAGCCGTGCTGCGGACTACGGATCGGACAGGCCTTCGA
>JANTFM010000155.1 GCA_024763475.1 Acidobacteriota bacterium
GGGCCTCGAGCGTCAGGGGGGTGTCCCGGGTGGGATGGCGGAAGCCCAGGCGCCAAGCGTGGAGCGCGGCCCGCTCCAGACCGACGTCCTCGAGCTGGCGCCCGTCGTTGGCGTACCAGCGATCGCCGATGAGGGGGCAGCCGATTCCAGCGAACTGGACCCGGATCTGGTTTCGCCGACCCGTGACGAGTCGCACGCGAACGCGTGCGCGGAGAGGAGCCGGTGCCTCGGTCTCGGCTTCGACCTCGTACTCGAGGATGGCTTCCTTGCCCTCGGTCTTGCTCCGGTTGAGCTCCACGCGATGGGTATAGGGGTTCTCGTGCAGCCGGTGGGTTAGCAGGCCCTGGCGCTCTTGCGGGATGCCTTCGGTCCAGGCCAGGTACTCCCGCCTGGGCGAGCGCTTCTTGAACTGGGCCTCGAGGCTGCGTGAGGCGGCCTCGGAGCGGGCGATGAGGACGAGGCCCGAGGTGGCCCGGTCGATGCGATGAACGACCCACAGCGGGTCTGCACGATGCCCCGCAATCCTCAGTGCGCTGGCGACGCGCGCGACCAGCGGCTGGTCCCCGTCCTCGTCGCGGCCGGTGGGAATCACGACGAGGCCGGAGTCCTTGTCGATGGCCAGCATGGCCTGGTCGATGTGAACACTCCGGAAGCCGGGGCCCGAGATCTGGCGCGCACGACGGGCCCCCGCCTCGCCCAGGGACACGACAGCTCCTTCCGGCGGTCGCAGGACCGGGTCGCGCACGACCACACCCTCGACCTGAACGCCGCCGCGCTCGATCAGCTCGCGCGCCTGCCGGTTGGACAGCTCGCGCTCGCGCTTGACCAGGGCGGTCAGCGTCGCCTTGCTGGACTGCGGAACGACGAATTCCGTGGGGGGGTTCTTGCTCATGGCGAGGCGAATGGTAACCCCAGCCAGCGGCCATTACGACCGCTCTCTCGGACGATGTGCTAGATTCCTGCGCATGTCGATTATTGCGGATCTCTCTCAGCTTGTATCGGACGCGTTTCAAGAGCTCGGCCTCGACCGAGGTTTCGGCGCTGTCGCGACGTCCCGTAGGCCCGACCTCGCTCACTTCCAGTGCAATGGAGCGATGGCTGCGGCGAAGCAGGCCCGGCGCGCCCCGCGGCAGATCGCCGAAGAGGTGGTCGCGATCCTGCGCGCGCACCCGGAGTTCGATGTGGTGGAGGTGGCGGGGCCGGGGTTCATCAACATCAAGCTGACGGAGCCGGCCCTGGCGGCGCGCGCCGACGAGATGCGCCTCGACGAGCGCCTCGGCTGCGAGCGAAGCGCGGCGCCGGAGAGGGTGGTCATCGACTTTGGCGGCCCGAACGTGGCGAAGGCGATGCACGTCGGCCACCTGCGTTCGAGCGTCGTGGGGGACTGCCTGCAGCGCCTGTTCCGCTTCGTTGGCGACGAGGTCGTCTCCGACATCCACATGGGGGACTGGGGTCTGCCGATGGGGATGCTGATCGTCGAGCTCGAGCGTCGCAGGCCGGACCTGCCCTACTTCGATGCCGAGCTGAGCGGGCCCTATCCCGAGGAGCCGCCCGTCAGTGTGGATGACCTGGCGGAGATGTATCCCAAGGCCGCCGCCCTCGCGAAGGAAGACGAGACCGAGCGTGAGAAGGCGCGCCTGGCGACTGCCCAGCTGCAGGAAGGGCGTCCGGGCTATCGCGCGCTCTGGCAACACTTCATGAACGAGTCGATGAAGGCGATGAAGGCCGACTTCGGCGCGCTGGGGGTGCACTTCGACTGGTGGCTCGGCGAGGCTGCGGTGAACGACGCGATCGCGCCGCTGCTCGCGTCTCTCGAAGCCAAGGGCGCGCTCGAGCTCAGCCAGGGGGCGCAGGTCATCACCGTGGTTGAGGAGGGTGACAACAAGGAGATGCCACCCCTCATCGTCGTCAAGAGCGACGGGGGGGTGACCTACGGGACGACCGACTTGGCCACGATCGTGGATCGGGTCGCGAGGGTGGATCCGCACCACATCCTCTACGTGGTGGACAAGCGGCAGCACCTCCACTTCGAGCAGGTCTTCCGGGCCGCCCGGCGCTGCGAGCTCTCCGGCCGTGCGCAGCTCGAGCATATCGCCTTCGGAACGGTGAACGGCGCTGATGGCAAGCCCTTCAAGACCCGCGAGGGTGGGGTGATGAAGCTGGGCGACCTGATCGCTCGCGCGACCGAACAGGCCAACCTGCGTCTGGAAGAGGGCGCGCTCGCGAAGGACGTGGACCAGGAGATCCACGACGAGATTGCGCGCAAGGTCGGCCTGGCCGCGCTGAAGTTCGCGGACCTCGCCAACGACCGCGAGTCGGACTACGTCTTCAATCTCGAGAAGTTCACCCGTTTCGAAGGCAAGACCGGTCCCTACCTGCTCTATGCGACGGTGCGGATCAAGTCGATCTTCCGCAAGGCTGCGGAGCGCGGCTTCGAAGCCGGGACGGTTAGTGGCCCGCTGAGCGATGCCGAGCGCAAGCTGATCCTTGTCAATTTCCTGATCTCGTCTGCGGTGCAGCGTGCGCACGCCGAGCGGCGCCCGCATCTGCTCTGCGACTTCGCCTACGACCTGGCCCAGGCCTTCAGCCGTTTCTACAACAACTGTCCGATTCTCGCGGAAGAGGACCCCGCGATTCGTGCGTCCCGCCTCGCCCTCGCAGGATTGACTCTCGCGCAGTTTGAGCTCGTGCTCGGCATCCTGGGCATCGAGACGCCGGAAAGGATGTAGCATGCAGACGCCGCGCCGCACCCTTACTTCTCTTCTCCACGCCAGCCTCGTCGTCTGCTTGTCCCTGGCCGCCGGATGCGCCTCGGGCCCCACGGGGCGGGTGTGGAGCGATAGCGAGGTCATCGAGTACAACCGCCATCGCATTCTCCAGCTCGAGAAGGGAATGACGCAGGAGCGCGCCCTGGCGATCATGGGGACCCGTACCTTCCCGGGAACGAAGGCCACAACCCGCCTCGTGGTGAAAAGCAGCCCCTCGTCCCTGGCCGGCCGCTTGGAGTCCGAAGCCTCCGCACCGGAGGACGTGTTCGAGCAGCATCGCTACGAGCGTCAGGCTCTGCCGCTACGCAACCCGGTGCGGAAAGTCTCCCAGCGGGATACGGACGGTCACTGGCTTGAGGTTTACTACTACTACACCAAGAGCCTCGGGACTCCGGAACGTGTCACGGATAGGGAACTGACGCCGATCGTCTTCAAGGAGGGCATCCTGATCGCCTGGGGCTGGGAGAGCTACACCGAGCGGACCGGCGTACGGCCGAGACGCTGAGCTGCAGCGCGACACCGAATGGACCGGCGTGCGGCCGAGACGCGGAACTGTGGCGGGGCACCGGGAGGAGCGGCGTGCCGTCGAGGCGCTGAGCCACGGCGCGATCGAGCCGCTGAGCTGCAGCTTCAGGAGCCTTTCGGCTGGAGCTTCCAGCAGGGGTTCTCCGCGGGCACGAGGACGACGCGGCTGATCGGCAGCTGTCCCCGTTGGTTGTGCAGGCCTTTGAGGTAGCGGGTCTGGTGCTTCCGGCCGAAGAGGCTGAGCGCATCCTCGTCCTTCAGGCGCTGGCCTTCCACGACGAAAGGCACCCTCATCGTGCACCCCTGCTTCCAGCGGGAGCAGCCCCAGGCCTCCCGGCCGGCGATGACATAGCCGGGTTCGTGGCTCGCGCCCTGGACGCAGACCGGACAGTGGACTCGCCGCCCTAGGGCGGGGGGCGGTGCCCCGGGGGGCAGGGGCTCGCCCTCTTCGCCGGCTCCACTTGAGTAGTCGATCCGCACCCGGCGCTCCTCGTCGAGGACGAGCGTAGCGCGGAAGACCGTGCCGCTCTTTTGCCGGAATCCGTGCAGGCGCTTCGTGCGCCCCTCGCTCAGGAGTTGAGCGACCTCCTCGGGGCTGAGATCCCGCTGGGCCACGGTGCCGGGGAGGCTCAGCTCACAGCCGGAGCAGCGCCAGCGGCCCCGAGAGAATCCCACGTCCTTGCCGCAGCCAGGGCAGGGTCCGGGGCTGGCGAGTTCCTCCCGAGGGTCCGCGCGGACGACGCGGACTTTTCCTGACTGCCACTCGAGGCGACCGGAAAAGGGGTGCTCGTCCCGGTCTTTGAAGCCTTCGAGGATGGAGGAGCGGGAGTGCTCGAGCAGTTCTCGGACCACCGGCTCTGCGATCGTTTTCCCACTCATCTCGCCGAAGACGACGAAGGGGCATTCACGGCCGCTATCGCAGGTGAAGATCTTGCCTCGTTCCCTGACGGGTCGCCCGCAGGCCGGACAATCGCCCAAGGCTTCCGCCTCGGGGAAATGGAAGACGATCTTGCCACTCTCGTCAAAGCGCAGGCCCGCGCGAAATTCCTTGCCGGCCTTCGACTTGAAGCCCTTGACGGGTGGGGTCGAGCCGTCCTTGAGCAGCTTCGCGGCCATCCGGGGGCTGATCGGCCGCCGGGCGACCGAAGACGGGATCGCGAGCGGGCAGCCCACGCAACTCCAGCCCCGGCCACTTTCTCTCACCTCCTTGCCGCAGAGCGGGCAGTCCCCCAGCTTCGGGCCGTCCGCGGGGGTCTCCTGCGCGAGGGCTCCCAGGAGTTCCGGTTCGATCTCGGCACTCTTCAGCGTGGAGACCGTGTGGGCCGTGAAGCGCCGGATGTCCTCCATGAAGGCCTGGCGCAGATCGTGGCCCTCGGCGACCGCCACGAGTCGTGCTTCCCATTCTCCCGTGAGCTTCGGCGAGCGCAGGGCGTCCACCGGCAAGGCGAGGATCAGGGCGCGGCCCTGGGGGGTCGGCTGCAGTTGCTTCTTGTCCCGCCGCAGGTAGCCTCGGGAGAGCAGGGTCTCGATGATGCGCGCGCGGGTCGCCGGTGTTCCGAGCCCATTGCGCTTCATCGCGCGCTTGAGTTCGGCATCCTCCAAGCCTTCGCCCGCTCTCTCCATCGCGCCGAGCAGCGTGGCCTCGGTGTAGCGATTCGGCGCCTTGGTGCGTCCCTCGTGGAGGCGCGAGCTCAGGAGCGCCGGCGTGTCTCCCCGGTGGACGGAGGGCAGCTGGAGCTCCTTGTCCTTTCGCTTGCTGCGCGGAGGGTCGATGAGTTGCCAGCCGGCCTCCAGACGCACGCGCCCGCGCGCGGCGAAGAGCTCCCCGCCGAGGGTCGTGTCCACGATCGCGATCGAGAAGACGGCGTCAGGATGGAAGACGGCAAGGAAGCGGCGAGCCACCAGGTCGAAGACCTTCTTCTCATCGTCCTCGAGGGTCCTGCGGCGAGGATCCACGCCGGTTGGAATGATCGCGTGGTGGTCCGAGACCTCGGCATCGTCGATGACGCGTCGGCCCAGCGTGACCGGCCAGCGTTCCAGCACGGACGCCGACGCCGACTCGTAGGGGCCGAAAGCGAGCGAGCGGACCCGCGCCTCGAGGCTTTCCACGAGGTCCGAGCTGAGGTGCCGGGAGTCGGTCCGGGGATAGGTGAGGACCTTGTGTCGCTCGTAGAGTGATTGGGCGAGATTCAGTGTCTTCTGCGCGGAGAAGCCGTGGCGCGTGTTGGCTTCCTTCTGCAGCGTGGTCAGGTCGTAGAGCAAGGGGGCCTTCTCGCGGACCTTCTTGCCCTCCACCCGTGTCACGAGTCCCTGCTGGTTCGCGATGCGCTCGAGGATGCCCTGCGCGGCGGCCTTGTCGCCGAGGCGATCGATCCGCCGGCCGCCTTCCGTGACCTTCGTCCAGCAGGCCTCCCAGTCGCCGTCCTCGGCGGCGAAGCGCGCGAAGACCTGCCAGAAGGCCTCCGGAACAAAGGACTCAATCTGCTGCTCGCGCTCCGCCACGAGGGCCAGGGTCGGCGTCTGCACGCGACCGAGGGACAGCAGCGCGCCGCCGCCGCCCGATCGTGCACGCAAGGTCATGGCGCGGGTCGCGTTGAGTCCGACGAGCCAGTCCGCCTCGCTGCGGCAGCGGGCGGCAGCTTCGAGGTCCAGCATCTGCTCCGCTTCCCGCAGGCTGCCAAAGCCCTCGCGGATCGCCTCGTCGGTCATGGAGGAGATCCACAGCCGGCGCACCGAAGCCCGGCAGCTCGCGGCCTGGTAGACGTTGGCGAAGATCAGTTCTCCCTCGCGTCCGGCATCACACGCGTTGATCACGCCGGAGAGCTCCGGGTGTTTCAGGAGGGCGCGGAGGATCTTCCACTGGTCGAGAGAGGACTTGCGGGGCGTCAGCTCGAAGAGCTCCGGCATCATCGGGAGAGTCTCGAAGCGCCAGGCCTTCCATTCGGGATCGTAGGCGGTCGGCTCCGCGAGTTCGACGAGATGGCCGAGACACCAACTGACCCGAGTGTCCCCGTTGCCGAGAACCCCCTGACCGCGGCTTGTGATCCCCAGCACGCGCGCGATGTCCCGCGCGACGCTCGGCTTCTCGGCCACGATCAGGCGAAATCCGCTCAACAGATGCCCTCGACTTCGACATTCACATGGGTGACCCGGGGTAGCTCCTTGCGGATCTGCGCCTGGAGTTCGTCGATGATTTCCTCGGTGCGGGCGAGCGTTGCCTCGACCGCGGCGCGGGTGCTGAGGTACTCCTTGAGACCGGCTCCGTCCTCCGCAAGGTGTGGGGTCGCGGCCCGGAGGAGCGCGTCACGCCGTTCCGCGATGCGTCGCGCGAGGCTCGGGAGGACCGCCTCCTCGCGGAGTTCGATCTGCGCGACGAGCAGTGTGTGATGCTCATCGATCACGATCGAGCGCAGGTCGTGGCAGCGCTCGACTTCCCGGTGCCGGAGCGCCAGCCGGGCAAAGGCTTCCTCGGCCTCGGGATCCCGGACATCCGCCAGCAGCCGCATGTTCGTCCAGCCGAGGTAGAAGGCGACGAGGCCCAGCATGATGGCGATCAATGCCGAGGACGCGATGTCGAAGTGGGGGTGGCCGGTCAGCCGCGTCAGCGCGATACCGGCCGCCGCCAGGGCGAGGCCGATCATGGCCACCGAGTCTTCCAGTACGACGGCGACGAGGGTCGGATCGTCGGAGTGGAAGAGGTAGCGCAGCGGGTTCCTGGCCCCCGCGGCCCGCATCCGTTTCAAGACTTCGAGGATGGCGATCAGCCAGGAGAAGCCCTCGAGCAGGAAGCCGAGGCCGAGCACGGCCAGGTTGAGCTGGAAGGGGTCGACCGCGTAGCCCAGCAGGGTGGCGGAGTGGGGGTCCACCGCGTGGCCCATGTTGTGCCAGGAATGCCAGGCATGAGCAAGACCGAGACCGGCGCCGATCGAGAAGAGGCCGATCGCACTCCAGAGGTTCCACAGGTATTTCTTCTGGCCGTGCCCGAAGGCATAGTGCTGATCCGCCGGCCGATCTCCCTCCCGCAGCCCGAGAAAGAGAAAGGCCTGGTTCAGCGTATCCATCAGGCTGTGGACCGCCTCGTTCACCATCGCCGCGGAGCCGCTGAGTCCCCCTGCGAGGAACTTGCAGACCGTGACGAGCGCGTTGGCGATGATCGCGGTGATCACCGTTTTTTTCGATCCGTGACTCATGGGGCAGGATTCTAGCGTGTGCTAGGGCATCTCGTCTCCCGCCGCGTTGCGTGCGGTGGCAAGGTACTGCAGGAAGGCCCCCTCATCTGCCGCATCCTGATCGAGGTAACTCGCGCAGACCGTCTCGGCGAGGGTCTCGAAGGGAGCCTCCTTCGAGGGGGAACGTTCCACCCGGTAGAAGGTGGCCGGGTCGTGGGTCGCGTCCCCGTCGCAGGGCTGCCACTCGAGTTTCACGTGATGGTCGTGACGGGCGACGAGCAGCGTGTTGCCCACCGGCCGGGGGGCCTGGCTCGCACTCGGCTGGAAGTCCTCGCACTCGGCGCGGATGCCCTCGAAGACAACCTCGTCGAGACCGGCTTCCACGATCACGTCCATCATGGCGCCTTCCATGTCCTCGGCAGTCAGCCGCATGATGAGGCCTGGCCCCAGCGAGATGAGGCCCTCGAGCGAGTAGACCCGTTCCATCCAGGCGTTCTCGCAGTCCGAGACCGTCTCGAGCGTCTTCCAGCTGTTGCCGGCGTCGTCGCTGACCTCGATCTTCAGGGAGTTGGAGGGCGGATCCGTCATCGGGGCGAGGAAGAACCAACGCGCGTAGCGCAGGTCGAGTTCCAGCCAGCCCGTCGCGTCGAGTTGGGGGCTCGTGAGGATGGCCGTGCCGTGATCGACGTCATCGTCATCGGCGGCAACGCCTTCGTTTCCTGTTACATAGCAGATAGAGCCCGGGTCGGGGCTCGCGTCGTCTTCAGGGTTTGCGGGGTCGCTGCCGTGGGTCGTGCCTTGGGGATCCTCACGGACCCACTCCCCGTCTGCGCAGCTTCCGCCGGTCATCCAGCCCTGGTCCTCCTCGAAGTCGTCGCCGAAGAGGCGCGCCTCGATGCGCTCTCCGAGGAGAAGCGAGAAGGACTCCGTCGTGACCTCGCCGTCGTCGTAGTGGATCTCCAGGGAGAAGTCCGCGAAGAGCCCGCAGGAGAGGTCGACCGTCGCCGTGAAATGGGGTGCGAGGTTCTCTCCCTGTCCGTGGGGTGCGATCTCCTCCCAGGCGGCCCATTGGTCGTGCACGGTGATGCCGTCTCCGAGGGGGAGCAGGAAGGCTTCCACGGCCGTGGCCGCCTCGTCCGACAGGTTCTCGAGGGTGATGGCGATCCGGATCGTCTCGCCGGGGTCGGCCATCCCGTTGCCGTTCCCGTGGAGCAGGTCCTCCTCGATCACCCGCTCCGAGACGAGCTTCAGCTTGGCGCCGACCTGGATCGGAGTGGCCGGGTCGCCGTGGAGATTCGTCTCGAGGAAGCACCAGCGGCGGTAGGGGTCGCTCTGGGCGACCGACGCGTTGTCATGGCGGGAATCGTCGTTCGCTTCGCCGAGGGTCGTCAGGCCTTCGGTGAAGAGCGCGTCGTAGAACTCGTGATCGAGATACTGGCTCGGACCGTTCGTCGAGCCTCCCTCGTACCAGCCGTAGCGCGCGTTCATCACGGCGCCGAAGGCCGCGTGTTCTGCCGTGATGAAGTGTTCCGAGACCGCCTCCGCGCTGCCGCTGAATCCCTCGTCCCACGCGCCCGAGTCGCAGCCCTGGCTGTAGGAGAAGAAGGGGGTCTCGTTGACCAGCGCGTCCACATCGGGGCGGTTGAGCCCCATCACGTACCCGGAGTTCGCATGGCCGAGATGGTTGGTCAGGTGGGGGCCCCGGTTCAAGT
>JANTFM010000156.1 GCA_024763475.1 Acidobacteriota bacterium
TGCCTGGAGCGATAGCCGGGTGGCAGACTTCAGATCGCCGAGCAGGTGAAGCGCTGATGCCGAGCTGTCGAGCAGGTACGCACGCAATTCAGGCGAAGGATCGGCCTCCAGCTTTGCCAGACTCGCATCCAGGTACACCCGCGCTCTGACTTCCGCCCGCTCGCCCGCGAGCAGAACCGCCATCTTTCCAATGGCGCGGCTGGAGGCCTCCGATTCACCCTCGAAGACATCCAGAGCTTCTTCAATCCGGCGCATGGCCAGCCGGTTGGCCCCCATCCGGTCATAGCAATGACACGCACTCGCGCGTGCGAGCCCAACCATAGTCTCATCCGCGGCCTCAGCTCTCTCGGCTGCGGCGTCGAACGCCCATCCTGCCTCGTGGAGCTTGCCGACGCCGTACATCCTCTTCCCTTCCTCGAAGAGATCCTCAGCGCTCCAATCTCTCGGGAAGTGCTTCGTGGGACGGGCTGCCAGCGCCTCCATGAACAAGTCGGCCAGAACCAGGCCGTAAACTCGGCAAAGAACCTGCACATCATCAAGGGGTACCGGAATATCCCCACGTTCGAGTTCCGACAGGCGCGAGCGCGTGATGCGCGCCCCCAGTTTCTCCGTTAGTTCTTCGACTGTAACGAGAGACATCGCCCGCTCGCTCCGAAGCTGACGCAAGAGCTTCCCGATCGACTTCCTGACCCCCTCGTTCATCGCACCTCCCCGCCAAACTCGAACGATCTTGCCCAAATCCACCGCGATACTCGCTCGTCCGCCCCGAATCTGTCAATGGCGGCTCAAGAGCCACCGCTCCCCGGCGTGTTATGAAGACAAGTCCAAGCGCGAACGGCAGGTGCTCTCGAAGGGCGGGCTAAGTTCGCGTAGAAACGACGTTTCCGAGATCACGGATGCACCACGTCCGGGATCCGGGATCCGAGATCACGGAAGTGCTCGCTTCTACGACGCGACCCGCGTAGGACTCTACGCGAACGACAGCTACTCGGCTGGGCGCAGGGCGTCCTCCCAGCGCTCCTCGCTTCGAAACGACCACGATCTAGGAGAACCTGAGAGATGCAACGTACCGATCAATAGGAGATGACAATGATCCTGACAATGATCCACAGATCGCTCATCAATATTGCCATGATCTCCATGCTGATCACCATACTCGTGTGTCCAAATGACGTGCACGCAGGTTTTGAAGCCCCAGTTCCCGGGGGGAACTCAGAGCAGAGTGCCTCGCTCGGCTCGGAATGCCTGCCGTCTCCCGGCCCCTGTGATATCGCTGAGCCGATGCGAAATGCTTGCAAGTACGAGGGTGACGAGACTGGGGAAGGCAAGTGTGAGGCAAACTGCGACGATGATATGGTCGCAACCTGCAGCTCGGCTGGATGCGAGTGCATTAAGAAGGAAGGAGGGATCTCCAAAATTATCGATTGGATCATTGGACTTCTAAGCTAGTATCAACACCACAACTTGTGGGGGCGTCGTGGAGCTTGGCAGGCTCTGCAAGCCATCGCGATGAAGAGACCAGGAAGGAACACCAGTGACTTTTCCGCGACCAGATCTTCGGGCCCTCGTGGTGGGTGTCGCCGCAACCATCTTTCTCCTTTGCCCGGTCTCCCGAGCCCAGGGGACTCCGGACTGGATATTGCGAATGAACTGCCGGAGCGAGATCGAGGCAGGCCTCGCCATGCTTCCGTCATCCATGGCAAAGAAGAAACAAATCGAGTTGGATGCGGTATTCCGGTTGCACGTCCTGGACGAAGAATCGAAGGTATTGCGTCCGATGAAGTTGAGCGTCGTTTCTGCGACCCAAAAGAAGAAACACGAGGGTGGGACGTCGTCCAGCAGCATCTCAAAAGAGACTCATCTCGCAGACCTCGAGTGGATCACTGCAGACAAACGATGGCGCCTACACCTCGACGAGGAGACGCTGCCACCTCATATCACCAACACGCTCTCTGCGGCGCAGATCCGACATGCGCTTAACGACGTTGCTGCGCAGATCCGGTCTTCGAGCGGCGCTCCGCTCCCGCCGAGTATCTCGGTCCTGCGAATGCTGAATGGAAGTCCAATTGAATCCAGCACGCACTGGGTCTGGGAGAAGAAAGAGATGGATGTTCAGGGGCGCCCTATCTGGTCCGGAACCGGCACATCACAGCTCATGTACGGCGGCAACGCGATTGGCTCTGCAGCAACCCGCCGGCTCGGCGTATTTGACCCGGCGCTTGGATGGTTCCGAAGCGTGGAGGCGGAGTGGGATGGTAGCTACTCGTTGCGGGGCGCCAAGGCCCATTTGCATCGCTTCTGCAAGATCTGGCTGGACCCTGAGGAGCGCCAAGAGACGGCAGCAGGCGAGCACACGGAGGGCAAGAAGAGGCACCATGGATCGTAGGTTCCGCTCCAAAAGAAGACTGCGCGCGTTCCTCGTCAGTAGCGCCCTCATTCTCGGCGCACTCCTCGTCAGCTTCGCAACAGAAGAAAACATCGACACGGGCTCAACCATCATCGTTCGAGACGAGAACGGGCAGCGCATCTCGAGCGCGAGCCTCAAGGTCGGCGCTACCTATGCCGAAGCTAGTGTCATGGCCTTGGGGAACCGTCGCGGCATAATCAAGGCCTCCCTGGACAACATCCGCGAGGGAGGGTCTGTCTGGGTGGAGAGTGACGGGTTCGCGCCCACGGAGGTTGATCCTGCTACCCTAAGACATCAGACTACTGTGGTGCTGGTCCCTGGTGTTTCTCTCGAAGGTGTTGTTCGAGATCCCCTGGGTGGTTTCGTGGCCCAAGCGATCGTTCGCGCCCAGGCGAGGGGCGTAGCTAGGGTCACCATCACAGACAAGCAGGGACGCTTTACCATGAGCGGCCTGCGGCCCGGGTCTTTGGTGATCACGGCCTCGGCGCCTACTTACTACGGCTCCGAGAGGACATTGTCCGTCGCCCCTGGATCGCAACACTCGATCAGCCTCCCGTTGAGCCGGCCGCTCCGCCTTGTGCTCGCAACAAATATGGTGGGTTCTTCCCCGGAGTCTTCCTCACTCGGCGGCAGGATCAGCGTTCGAGCAGGCGCGAGCTTTCCACAGGAGCTGAAGATTACCCGGCCCGCGAGTGGGCAACCCGCTAAGGCGCTATTCCCTATGGAGAGTCGTTTTGCTGCAGGAAGCAACACAGTCCTCGAACTGCCTGGGGGTGTACCGTTGGCGCTTTGGGCAGTCTTTGATGGACACGCTCCCTCCCAGCAACCGCTTGTCGTAACGGAAGATGGCCAGACGATTCAGCTCTATCCGGCACCTGGCGGTAGCTTACGGGGACGCTTTGTCAATGAAGACTCTGAGCCACTCGCCAAGGTGGAACTGACAGTCGTTTCGGTGGATGAACACCTTCAGAAGGCACTTGAATGGGCAGAGCTGCCAAGGGTGGCATCGGACCCACGCGGCGCATGGGAACTGGCCGCCCTGCCGCCAGGCCGGATGAGAATCGCCCTTGCGAAGAAAGAATGGCTTCTTCCTCGGCTGTCACCATTGGTTGTTGCGGTTGGCGGCACGACGGATGCGGGCACGATCCTGCTGCGTCAAGGGAAGGCTCTGGCCGGTGTCGTCATGGACAAGGTCACCAAGGAGGCCGTCGATGCCGCGAGCATCAAGCTATCGCGCGAGCTGCTTGGCACTCTTGAGCCGAGGACGACAACGAGTGACCACCAGGGACGTTTCCGCCTTGAGGGACTGGAATCCGGCGCTTGGTCGATCGAGGTCACGCACGCCTCCCACGCCCCACTGCGAAAGGAAGCTCTTCGTCCCGGCGACGAAGATCTCCGGCTTGAACTCGAACCCGGCGGCGCGATCGAGGGCTGGCTCGTGGACCCCTCAGGGGATCCAGTATCCACGGCTCGGGCGACCCTACGGCGTCCCGGCGCCTTGGGCCCACCGTTGGCCGTGCAGGATTTAGAGCTCGCCAGCGGGAGATTCACTCTCTCAGGCCTTCCTGCAGTCCCGCTCACGATAAACTTTTCCTCCCCAGGCTATGCGCCAACGCGAGTTGGCCCGGTCGCCTTGTCCAGCAGATACCCGGTTGATCTTGACCAGATCGTTCTGAGAACTGGCCGCCGCCTGACGGGCCGAGTTGTGGATTTACAGACCTCCCCGGTCGAAGGGGTTCGCCTTGAGGTCTTCGACCATGAGCAGAAGGTGTGTGAGGCTGCCCTCTCGGATGTCGACGGCAAGTTCGAGATAGTCGGCGTGCCGCGCCACGGCTTCAAGCTGCTGGCAACCCGTGATGGCCTCGCCCCCACCATCATTCGCGTACCTGGACGATTGGCAACCCCGAGACAGGAGCAGGAAGAAGGGCTGATCATTCCCATGTTTGTCGGAGCACGAGTTTTCGGAGAGGTGCTCGGCGAAAGCGCGCACCCCCTCGCCGGAGCACGCGTATCTGTTCCGTATCCCTGGCCAGAGTCTCTCTCGGCGGTGACCGACCTCAAAGGCCGCTATGAGCTGACCCACGTGCCGCCTGGAACCCGGCAAATACGAATGGTGGCCGACCCCGGCATGCCGGAGACTTGGATCGAGGATCGCGAGGTTGATCTCGACGAAGATGGCTCTTTACAGCTCGATTTCCGAGCCACCGCCTCCGTTTCTGGGACCGTTCGCCGCTCCGGATTTCCGGTAGCCTGGGCAACGCTGGCAGCCGTTCCCGCAGGACCAGCCGCCGGGGTCACAACAACACAGGCAGACGATCAGGGCGCTTTCCGGCTGACAGGACTCAGACCAGGAACTTGGACGATTCACGTCTGGACCGATCATTGCCAGGCTCGCTTCCCCTACTTAAGGCACGCTGACGCCGCTTCCGATCGCCTCGATCTCGTCCTTCCACCTGGAGATCTTGCCGGCTGGGTCGTCGAGGATGAGAGTTCGGACCCCATTGTTGCCGCCGAGGTCGCGTGGTCGGGCAACCATCCCCCCGGAACTGCCACCTACCGTTTCGAGATCAACTCGTCCAGTGGTGCAAACCTGGTCCTTGAGGACAGCCCCTTCGCTGGCGCCATGACGAAATCGGGAGGAGATGGCAGTTTCCGTTTGTGCGTCCCGGGGGCCGGAGATCTGAGTGTCGAGATCAACGCCGGCAGCGACTATGTGACTTCAAGCCGTGATCTACATCTCCCGGCACCCGCCCCGGTCGAAATTCGCGTATCGAAAAAACAGCACCCCATCATCGTTCGAGTTCTGGGACCGGACGGATCGATTCTGGCGAACCCGGGCATGGCCATGGTCGTCATCGAACACGCCGGTGGCTTCTACTCCTCACGAACTCTGGGCGCTGGCGGTGAAGCCCGCTTCGAGAGACCCGCGGAGGCGTTCCGGCTTTGGGCCGGCATTAGCGGGATCGGCGTCGCGATGACTGAGTGGTTCGACCCACAGGCCACCCTTCCCTCCCCGCTCGATCTGCCCGTAAGACCCGGGGGAAGCATTCGCCTTTCAGGCCTTGGCCAGCTTGCCGAGGCACACGGAAAGGCCCCAGAGGAGATCGACCTGCGCCTGACCAATGAGCAAGGTGATGACCTGTGGCGCTGGAGCCGCCTCTTGAATGCCCGGTCTCTCCGGCGACTCGGCGGCGGAGAGATTCTCGTCGGCAGCTTTCCTTGCGGATCCTACTCGCTATCCTGGAGCATTGGGGACGCGCCGCCGAGAAGCTCGTCGATCACGATCGGAGCTGACGCGGCGTTCGTCGATCTTTCCGATTGACCTGACATCGATCGAAGAGAACCTTCTCGTTGCCCGGGTAGAGGATGTTCCCTGCACGCCCCGCGTACCAGGTCGCGAGCGAATCCGAAAGGCCTGCGCTACGCGTGGCCCCCGAACACCTCCCCGTAGATCTCCTCGTTGAAACCGACGAGGAGGGTCTTGCCCCGCCGGATCGTGGGCGCGCGCAAGCGTCCGGAAGGACCGAGGAGAGCTTTGAGCAGCTCCTCGTCCGCAGGCTGCGCCTTCTTCAAGTCGAAACGGACGACCTTCTTGCCCTTGGCGACAAGAACCCGTGTCGTCTTCGCTGCGATGGCAAGGGCGTCCTCGGGACCGAGCTTGATCTTGTTGGCGATGATCAGTTCCTTGACCTTGTGGTCGACCTGCGCAAGGAACCCCTGCGCTCTCTTGGAACTCGTTCACCCGTTGCGGTGGTAGTACCAGTCGATGACTTTGCTCACGATCGCCTCCTTCGTTCTCAGCTGTTCTCGTTGATGGCCTCGAGCAGGCGATCGAGCGCCTCCCGATATCCCTCGATACCCAGGCCCTCGACCGACGCGACGCAGGACGGACGGATCACACTCGTTCTGCGCCAGGCCTCTCGGGCCGAAATCTTCGATAAGTGCACTTCCACAACCGGCTTCGCGAAGTCCAGCAAGGCGTCGCTCAGGGCATAGGAGGTGTGGGTGAAGGCACCCAGGTTGACGAGGGCTCCCGAGGCCCATTCGTAGGCCTCCTGAAGCGTGTCAATCAAGGCCCCCTCGTGATTGGACTGGAACGAACGAACGCTCGCGCCGCGTGCGCTCCCCCATTCCCTCACGCGCGCCTCGAGTTCCGGGAGAGTCACGCTTCCGTAATGCTCGGGATTCCGCCGCCCCAGCGCATTCAGGTTCGGTCCATGGAGCAACAGGATCTCGTTCATCGGCGATCGGCCTCCCAGCGGCCCCGATTATGCACCAGGCAGGACACGCGAGGGCCGCAAACGAGGAAACGCCTCCGACGCTCGAGCCCAGATCAGCCGGCGCTCTCCTTCTGCAGGCTTCCGGCCGGGCCTCCCTCTTGATGACCGAGGACCTCTTCGAGGAAGACCCGGTCCATGCGGGCCACCTCGCCCATCGCGTCCCGGATCACTCCGGAGAACATCATCGCCATCAGGCCGATGTTCATCTTCGAGATCCACACGCTGCCATCCTCCTGCTCGTAGACGGCCCACGAACAAGGCATGATACCCGCCATGGGAGGCGTGTCGGCGATCACCCGGCTCGCCAGGGCGGACTTACAGACGAAGAAGACACGCAGCTTGAGAATGCCTTTCGGGACCAGGTTCTTCTTGACGAAGGTCTGATAGAAGTCCCAGCTCGGGATGGGGAATCCCCAGCCCTTGTTGGCCGGAACGACGCGCTCGACGGTGTCGCAGGTCTCCTCGAAGCTGCGGTGGCTACGGTGAGCCACGACCATCCTGGTGCGCATGAGGTAGATCATTCCCACGGTAGACAGGATCAAGCCCGCAAGGACTCCGATAGCGATCAGCAAGAGGTTGGTCATCGTACTTTCTTCTCCTAGAGACGCCCCAACGATCCGCTGCGGGCGAGGGTCTTCAACAGGGGCTCACTGGCCCAAACGAAGATTCTTTTCCTTGAGACGCCCCAACGATCCGCTGCGGGCGAGGGTCTTCAACAGGGGCTCACTGGCCCAGACGAAGAAGGGCTTTGATGTCTTGGGGGTCAACTCGGGATGCGAAGAGTAGGACATCGTGAGCACGTCCTCGAGACGCGATTCCCGCTCGATAAGCTGGGCGAGAGTTTCCACGAAGCCGGCGGGGTTGAACGCGCCGAGGATCTCTCCCCCGAGCAGGCGCAGATCGTCTGCGCGGTAGATCAGCTTGGTCTCGACCGGCTTCGTATCAGGCATGTTCTCGTAGCGAGACGTCGAGCTGTTGCGGCAGGTCGAGACTTCGATCCCTTCCGCCTCCGCGTCGGCCTCACTCAGGCCGGCACCGCCGTAGGACAGGCTGCCGAACTTGGTGATCGCGGCATTGATCACTCCCGGATAGGGGGATCGCAGGCCCGCCAGATTCAGCGCCAGGCGCCGCGCCATCTGTCCCGCATTCGATCCGAGCTTGCCGGGGACGGCCTTGCCGGTGATCAGGGAACGGGTCTCGATGCAATCGCCAAGGGCGTAGATGCCGTCGACTCCCGTCTCGAAGTCGTCGTTGACGACGATGCCGTTGGGCGTCGTCTGCAGCCCGAGCGCCGGGGCATAGCCCACGAGCGGCCGCACCCCAACGGCGGGCAGGACGGCATCGCTCTCGATCTGCTCTCCGCCCTCTAGCTGCACCGCACGGACCTCGCTCTCACCGACCAGGGCTTCCGCCCGGCGGCCCAGAACGACCTTGACGCCGCCGTTCCGGAAGGTCTCCTCGATGGCCTCGGCCATGGCGCGGTCGATGCGGCCGCCCATCACGTGATCCGCCGCCTCGACGACGGTCACCTGCTTGCCCAGGGCGTTCAGGCAGTGCGCAAACTCGAGGCCGATGTAACCCGCGCCGAGAACCGTCACCCGCTCCACCCCTTCGAGCCGATCCATCGTCTGGATCAGGTCCTCGGTCTTCCTGACCTTCAGTACCCGCTCGAGATCGATACCCGGCAGTTTCGGCAGGATCTGGTCCGTCCCGGTGGCCAGCACCAAGGTCTGGTAGCCGATGCGCCGGCCCGAGGCCGTCTCGACCTCCCGCCGCTCCGTGTCCCCGCCGACCAGCGGGTCCACGAGGATCGGCGTGCCGAAACGGGTCACGAGCTTCTCGGCGATCAGACCTCGTTCCCAGGGGATCACCCCCTCCACGATGTAGGGCGTGCCGCAGTGGTTGACGATCCGCTCCTCGTCACGAATGACCAGGGTCGAGATCTCGGGCTGAAACAGATGCAGGTACTTGTTGAGAATCCTCGTCGACGGACCGCCGCCCACGAGAATGGTGTCGTAGCTCTCTTTGAGTTCCATTGTCGACTCCCGCCCGCCCCTTCCATCGGCAGCTTGGCTCTCAGTCTTAGAAGCATATTCTCGCCAAGTGTCACAGGAAAAGAGCCGGGATGCCCACCGAAGCGCCGCGGCAGAACCCAGAATCACCAGCTCCCAAGCACCTCAGCGACATCGGCATCCGGCACCGTCGTCGTGACCAGTTCACCGAAACGGCGCGGCAGAACCCAGAATCACCAGCTCCCAAGCACCTCAGCAACATCGGCATCCAGCACTTTCGTGGTGACCCGTTCATCGAAACGGCGCGGCAGAACCCAGAATCACCAGCTCCCAAGCACCTCAGCGACATCGGCATCCGGCACCGTCGTCGTGACCAGTTC